>NZ_JBDOQR010000046.1:0-38996 GCF_039839315.1 Phaeobacter sp. CAU 1743
GCAAGGCGGACCCAGACCTCATCTGTCAACACAAACCGCTCTTCGTTCATTCAAACCTCCATTTTGGAAGCTTGAATCAGATTTCAGCCAGCTTGGGAATCCTGAATGTCCACAGACCCTAGCCCGGATTTCACAAACCCTCTCGGACCACGTCCAACAGCTACACTGACGAAGGGGACTAACGCGCCTCGTTTTTGGTCCGTCCGCCCTCAAGAGAGGGCGGACAGTTCGACCGCATTTAGAGTTCATATGGGATTTGAACCGGACCCTTGGTCTTGTTGATCTTGCCCGAGTCTGCCTCGTAGAAATTCTGAAGGAAGTCACCGACGCGGTGATCGCGGAAGATGATCCCGACGACCGGCTCGTCGCCGGTATGCTCGACGTGAATTTCGTAAGGGCGGACGAAATCGATGTAACCCGGCTCGACGTCATGCTCCCCCAGTACCTTCAGATCCGCCTGTTCGTCGCTGCTGCCGTCATCCGCGCGCTCATAGCGGATGACCCTCTCTTTCCCTCTGAGAACGCCGTACATCGTCCAGACGTGGCCGTGATCGTGAACGGGGGTGCTTTCTCTAGGTTTCTTTAAAAGCGAATTCAAAACGAAACCGTAATCAGGATCTTCGTAGAACAAGAGGTTTTCAATATACCCGCGTTCTGGTTCGTTCCGGAACGGCCATGTCTTGGAAACCTCGCGCAGTTCCTCATCCTGAAGCAGCTTTTCGAGATGGGGCTGAATTTCCTTGAAACGCTCTTCTGGCGTGTCGACGCGGGAATAGATATCGCGAACTTCGCGAATGAAATCTTCTGCAGCTGGCAACATGGATGTGCTCCTCCTATTAGATCCGGGCCGGTGGCAGAACGAGTTCCGATATTATCACCGCCCAGAGAAAGAGTATTTTTGCGACCTGCTCCAAACAACACTCATCACGTCGGCCGCAGGAGTTTATACATATGTGAAAAGCCTACGGGCTAACGGGTGACCCGTAAGACGGGACGGGCCATCACTGCATCACAAAGGGATTCTTGGTTTCCGCCTCGTAGGAGAGCCAGACCGATTTGGTTTCCAGGTATTGCTCAATCGCCTCGATCCCGTTCTCGCGTCCGAAACCGGATTTCTTGACCCCGCCGAAGGGCATCATCACGCTAGCAGCCCGGTAGGTATTGACCCAGACCGTTCCCGCGCGAAGCCGTCGCGGTGCCACCGTCGCGCGCTTGATGCTGGAGGTCCAGACGCCGGCGGCCAAACCATATTCGGTATCGTTAGCAATGGCATAGGCCTCCTCGTCTTCCGAGAACGGGATAACCGAGACTACGGGACCGAAGACCTCCTCCTGCGCGATGCGCATGTTGTTGCGAACATCTGCGAAGACCGTGGGTTCGATGAACCACCCGTTGCCGCACTCGGGTCGGACTGCTGGGCTGCCGCCGAGAGCACATCGAGCGCCCTCCTTCTTAGCGATGTCGATGTAGGACAGGATGCGGTCAAACTGGGGTTGCGTCGTGACTGGACCGACTTGGGTCGTAAGCTCCATCGGATCTCCCATCTGCGCGGTTTTGGCCGAAGTGACGAACCGTTCCAGGTAGGCGTCATAGATGCTTTCATGTACCAACAGCCGCGACCCGGCGATGCAGGTCTGTCCGGTGGCGGCAAAGATCCCGGCGATCCCGCCCGAGACAGCAGCCGCAAGATCGGCGTCGGGGAACACGATCTGGGCGGATTTCCCACCAAGTTCCAAGGTTAGCCGTTTGAAGTCGGCCGACGCATTTTTCATGATCTTGCGTCCGGCGCCCTCGCCCCCGGTGAAGGCGACCTTGGCTACTTTTGGGTGGATGGTCAACGGATCGCCAACCTCCTTGCCGTAGCCGGTAACCACGTTGAAGACCCCCTCTGGGAAGCCAGCCTCACGCACGAGTGCCGCGAATTCCAGGGCGGAGGCCGAGGTGTGTTCCGACGGCTTCAGCACAAAAGTACAGCCCGCCGCCAGCGCCGGAGCCAATTTCCACATCATCAGCATGAGTGGGGAGTTCCAAGGAACGATAGCGGCAACGACCCCCACAGGTTCCCGTAGTGTGTAGGTGAACATGTCCGGCCGGTCGATCGGCACGACTGAACCGGTGATCTTGTCTGCGAGGCCAGCATAAAAGTACAGCCATTGTGGCAGAAAGCTGACCTGACCGCGGACCTCCGCCAACAACTTGCCGTTGTCGCGCACTTCCACTGTCGCCAATTTGTCGGCATCGCGCTGGATTAGCTCCGCCAGTTTGCGCATCAAGGCGCCGCGCTGCGTCGGCGGCATCTGCCCCCAGGGCCCGGAATAGAGCGCGTCATGCGCCGCATCCACGGCGGCGTCGACATCCCGCGCATCGCACTTCGGGATCTTGGCCCAAGGCTCCCCGGTGTAGGGGTTATAGCTCTCAAAGGTTTCCTCCGTGGCGCTGTCGTGCCACTCGTTGCCGATAAATATCTGATACTTTTCCAGGTCGTTTTCCATGTAGAGCCTCTCCCTATTGTCTGTATTTCTATATCGGGACCGGAAGCTGATGCGCTCGAGACACTCGATCGCCGCTCCACGTCCTCGGAGCCGTCGCCCTAGAGCTTCGACGGCAGATACGTCGTCAGGCCCGGCGCCACAGCAAGAATGATCATCCCAAGTATGAATAGGGCAACGAACGGCCAAGCTGCAGCGAATACGGTGGAAAGCGATCCCTCGCTCCAGGCGCTTTTCAGGGCGAATAGTGTGTAGCCGAATGGCGGGGTGATCCCTCCAACCGTGATGTTCACCAGGAACAGAAGCCAGAACCAGATCGGGTCGTAGCCGAAGCTATCTATGATCGGTAGGTAGATCGGAATGACAATCAACATCAACGCGATCTGGTCAATGAACATGCACAGGATGAAGGGAAGAACCATCAGGAGCACCAGCATAAGCCAAGGGGAGACATCCAGTCCCACGATCCACGCGGTGAGTGCCGAGGCGCCACCGGAAAAGGCCAAAAGCTGACTGAACAACTTCGAACTGGCCATGATGATCAGGATCATCGCCGAAATTTTCACCGACCCGCCTAGCGACTCGAGGACCATCTGGAATGAAAGGTTGCGATAGATCGCGGCCGTCATAAGCGCGCCAAGAACGCCCATCGCACCGGCCTCCGTCGGAGTGGCGACCCCTGCCAAGATCAGCCCCATGACGGAGACGATGATGATTGTGAACGGCAAGAGACGTCCAACGGCGATCAGGGTGTCCTTGAATTCAACCCGGGGTGTTGCTTCCTCATTCTGCGGTGCCAGCGACGGATTGCGCCAGATCCGGAGGAAGACATAGGCCGCGAACAACCCTGCGAAGATCAGGCCGGGGATGATCCCCGCGATCAGCAATCCGGCGATGGACACCCCGGCCAGCGTGCCAATGATGATGACGAGCACGCTAGGCGGGATTAGAGGTGCGAGGCTGGCGCCGGCCAGGATCGTGCCGACCGACAGCCGCGCGTCATAGCCGCGCGCGATCATTCCTGGCAGAAGCGAGCGACCCAACATAGCCGCCACGCCCATTGCCGCGCCGGAGAGCGTGCTGAAGACAGTCGCAAGGACGATGGAGAGTACATACTGGCGTCCGGGTACCCGGCCAATCAGCGTGTCTATCGACTGAAACAACACATCGACCGCGCGGCTTCGGAACAGGAGTTCCCCCATCAGGATGAACAGCGGGATCGTCACCAGGGTGGAGTTCGTGGCGGTCTCGTAGAAGCTGCCGGAGAACATCCCGAAGCCAGCAGGTCCCAGAACCAGCAGCGTGGCGCCCATGTTCACTGTCAGGAAGGCGACGAAGACAGGCATACCAGCGGCCATGAACAGAAGCAGCAGACCGACTCCGGCAAGTACGGCGGGAATACCCTCGATCATATCGTTGCCTGCGTCTCGTGATGGGATTTGCCGCCGAAAGCGAGCCTGAGAAAGGCGAGGCCGGCATTCACCATCCCGAACACGAGAAAGGCGAACAAGATCCATTTGGGAAACCGCACGCTGGTGAGCGTGGCCGTACCCCGGTCGATCAACCGCAGCGTTTCATCCAGGAAGATGTAGCCGGCCCAGAGGCAGACGGCGGCACCCAACACAAACCCTAGGCGCCGCATGAAATCAGAGGCGCGCCGTCCGAGCACGTTGAGCAGGATCGGAACGGACACGTTGCCGTCAATCCGCGTTACGTGCGGCAGGACCAGAAAGATCGAGATAAGTAGCAGGAACGACACGAAGTCGCTGGCCCACTTGGTCGGCGCGCCCATCAGATAGCGCGAGAAGACCTCATAGGAAAAAATCATCACGATCAGGCCAAGGGCCCCAGCCCCTAGCCAGTAGCTCAAAGTGACCAACGCATCGTGAGCCCACAAGAGCGCTCGGCCCAGGCGGCGCAAAAACACACTCATCCCTGTCTCCGTACCCGATTGAAACTTTGTGGGGCCGCCCCGAGTCCGGGGCGACCACCGGGGAGGATCGTCACTCGCCGATCCCAGCGGTTTCGGCGATCTCGCGCATCTGCGCGATCTCGTCGGGATTCACGGTCGCAGCCAGATCCATGACCCCGTTATACCAGGCGCTCTTGAGGTTGGCGACGACATCATCCTCGAACCGGGTCTCTTGCATCCCCTCGGCGACGAGGGTCTCTTCCTCGGTGCCTGCGAGGCCGTCGAAGGTCGCCGAGGCTTCCACCTCGTAGGCACGTGCGGCGGTTTCGATCTCGGTGCGGGTCTGTTCGTCCAGAGCGTTCCAAGCGTCGAGGTTCATCAAGAGCATATGCCCGACCTGACCGAAGGTTGGCCGCACGAAGTAGCTCGACACTTCGAACCAGCGGTAGTTGACCGCGCCCACTGCCGGCCAGGCCGCGCCGTCGACCACGCCACGTTCGAGAGCCGGATAGATATCCCCGCCCGGCAACACCACCGGGGAACCGCCAAGCGCTTCGATCACCGGATGATAGAGAGGGGTGCCCCGGATGCGTCGGCCGGTAAGCCCGTCGCCGGTCAGGGGCTCCTTCAGGATCATGTGGAACCCGTTGGTATCGTAGAAGATCGCGATGAGCTTCAACCCGGCTTTCTGGTATTCCTGATCGACGAAGTCCCACATGCCCGACTCGTGGATCGTACCAATGTCGCCGCTTAGAGAATCGAGCGCCATGCCGAGTGCGATATCATTGTAGTGATATCCGCCATTGGTATAGAGCATATCGAACAGGCCCTGGGTCACCGGGTTCAGCTGTTCGAACGGCGGGATCGTCTCGGGCCCGAATCGCGACAGGCCGAGCTTGGCTGTCGTCTCCGCCTCCAAGTATTCCATGAACGGATCCAGCACCTCGCCGACGGCGGCGTAGCTCTGGTCCCAGCTCGCCAGGATCTTGGTATCCGCCACCGCAGCCGTCGCGAGCGGCGCCAGTGCTATGGATGCGGCAAGACCACACAATTGTTTTTTCATTTTCTTTCCTCCTCTGTTTTCCAGCCGCCTTCCGGCACCCTGCCCGGGCATCGCGGAAACAACGACTAATCCGGCTTTAAACTCACAGGGCCGCAGCGCGCGGCCCCCATCTCAAAACACGATTACTCCCTTTCCCCCGACCTGCTTGTCGAGCAGGTCGTAGGCTTTTCCGGCGTCCTCCAGCGCCCACCGGTCTGAGAAGATTGAACCGACGTCGATCCCGCGATCCACGGAAAAGACGCCGCAATCTTCCATCAGGTTAGTGGAGAAGGTGAACGATCCCGCCATGTTGATCTGGCGAAAGATCACGTCTGACGCGAGGTTGATTTCTGTCGGCTGTCCCAGTCCGACGAAGACCGCGGTGCCCCAAAGCCGGAGGCATTTGACTGCGTCGTTGATCGCTTGTGGTGCGCCCGATGTTTCCAGCGTGTAGTGCGCGCCCCGACCGTGTGTCAGTTCTCGGATTGCCTCCACCGCGTCCGTTTCAACTGGGTTGATTGTTTCGACGGCGCCGAAGCGGCGGGCCATTTCGAGCCGCTCGGGGCTGATATCGAGAGCGATCACCCGCGCGCCCATTGCCGCGGCGAATTGTGTACCTGATAACCCGACAGGACCCTGCCCGAAGATCGCGATCGTATGGCTGCCGTTGGGTTGGATCTTGCGCAACGCCGCATAGGAGGTGCCGGACCCACAGGCAATCGCCGCACCCGCTTCGAACGATAGCTCTTCGGGTAGCGTGACCAGCGTATGGGCCGCGCATTTCATGTATTTCGCGTGCGCGCCATGGGCTGTCCAGCCGTAAATGTCAGGTACCTTGTTTTCGCAGATCTGTGGCCAGCCGGTGCGGCATTGATCGCAGATGTGGCAGCCGGAGTAGTGATGGATCATCACCCGTTGCCCCATCTGCGCAATGTTCTGATCGACCCCTGGTCCGATCGCTACGACGACCCCGCAGGGTTCGTGTCCGGCGATTATGGGGCCGCCGTCGCGCATCGTCTCGTAGGGCTTGCCCTTGGCCAGTTTGCGAAACGCCCGGTCGTCGCTCGGCGCGCGGTAGGCGTGCAAATCACTGCCGCAAAGACCCGATGCCTTGACCTCGATGACCACTTCGCCCGGCCCTGGCGTCGGATCGTCGAACTCCATGATCTCGACTCGCTTGTCTCCGGGAAATGTCACACCCCGCATATCGCGCTCCCTTAACTTTATAATTCACCTGCCCTGGCGAAGCACCGGACACGTCGTTTTCCGCTTCTCGTTTCTTTGTTCGAACTAGCTAACGTTCAAAGAGCGAACGGGATCGGTCTCTTCGAGCCAGGCCAAGAGGGCACGCAATTGGGCGTCCCGCGTCTCGACGACCGCTTCGGGGCTGTTGTTGAACTTGTACCAGCCTTGTCCCGTAATCGCGCCGAGGTTGTTCTGTTCGACCAGATCTTCAAGCACCTTCCGACCCTTGTAGTTCTCATCTCCGGTCTGTTCGTAGATCGAATTGGTGACGGCAAGCGCGGTCTTCTTCGAAACGATTAGATCTTCAGTCAGAAGTGGACCCCACAGCGCGAGTCTCGGCCCGAGACTTAGCCGGACGGCATCGTCGATATCGTCGCGCGTCGCCAGGCCTTCGTCCATCAGACGATAGATCTCGGTCAGCATGGCGAACTGGATCCGGTTCACAAGAAAGCCTGGACGTTCGAGGATCGCGACACCGACATGTTCGATGTTCTGCACCAGCATGCGGCTCCATGCCACCAACTCCGCTGGCGTATCGGCCGCATGGATCAACTCGATTACGGGAACGATATGACCCGGAGTAACATAGTGAATGCCCATCATCCGCTCTTTGCGTGTCATTTGAGCGGCGATGTCGGAGATTAGGAAGGACGAGGTATTGGTCGCCAGCACCACGTTTTCCGGACAGATCCTGTCGAGTTCCGCGAACAGGGCCTGTTTGACTTCCAGGGATTCCTGCACTGCTTCATGCACGAGGAAGGCCCCTTCGATCGCGCTCGCAAGATCCGGCTCAAGTGTCACTCCGGCTAGCATGGCCTCCGATGCATCCGAATCCTCGACCAGTCCTGCCGCGATCGGGCGGGCCCGCTCCACGTAAGTGTCAAGCATGGTCTGATTGCTGTCGCAGATCACCGCATCATAGCCGTGATGCGCATAGAGTGTCGCGATGACACATCCCATGAATCCGGCCCCGACGACGCAAATCCTACCGGACCCGGGCGGCTCCGTACCGAACGCAAATTCCTTCAAACTTTCCTCCTCCCTTCAAATGGTATGAACCTTCGACTCTTCTGGACGACAGGCTTCTAGCCGACTGTTTCACTCGAGCCGCTGGGATTGCGGCGCGAGGATCAGGAATGTTCCGATTGTGCGATGCCGAGCGGTCTCGCGTCCAATACGCAAACGTCGACAATATATATGGTTACAGTTATGATTTAATGGCGGGCGTTCAATCAACTGAGGTGATTCCAGGATTTGCCCGACCGATTTATTGGGGTTTTGGTATGCTTCCGAGCCATCAGACCGGATGCCCGACACAGGAGAACAGGAATTGCGCAATGACCCACTAGAAGAACCGAACGACACGCTGTCGAAAGACCTTCTGCGGTCACGCAATCTCACGCTGCACAAGCTGCACGTCTTTTGCACGATCGCCAAATTCAACAGTGTAACCCGCGCGGCGGAGTATCTGAATATCGCGCAACCCGCAGTAACCGCCCACCTGCGCAGTCTGGAGAAGAGCCTTGGTGTCAAGTTGGTGCGCAAGGCCGGGCGAAACATCGAACTGACACAAGCCGGTCGCCGCACTCTTGCCTGGGCGAAGGAAACCATTCAGCGCAGCTCAGATATGTTTCTAGACCTCGCAGACATCAAGAAAGGTCTGATCGGCCGAACACGGATCGCTTCGTCGATGGTGGCTGGCACTTACAAGTTGTCTGAAACTATAATCGCGTTCAAAAAAGAATTCCCATCGGCCAGGATTTCGGTGTCGATGGCCAGCCCCTACCTTGCCACGGAATCAGTACTGCTTGGGGATTGCGACTTCGGGATCACTTTGGTTGATCACAATCGCGACACCTCACGGTTGGAGATCGAATTGCTCTGGCGCGAGCCGCTTTATCTGGTGGCCGCGATAGAGAGCCGACTGGTCGGCGATGTCGCTCATATCGATGAGCTAGGGACATTACCGTTGATCACCCCGCCGAAGGGGCAAATGGCGCGAGAGCTCATCGACGAGGTGCTGCGCGCCGCAGGGGTCGTGCGAACCAACAGCGTACTGGCCTTCGGGCATCCCGAGCCGATCCTAAATGCGATCCGCGCCGATGTCGGGGCCGGTTTCGTCTTCAAGAGCGCATTGCCGAGGGACCCAGAGGCGTCGGGGCTTCGCCTTGTGCATACACCAGACCTAGAAATTGCAATGCCACTGTTCCTGGTCTACGACAAGAAGACGGTGTTTTCCGCGCCGCAAATTCAGCTCATGGACCGCATCCGACAATCCTTCGCCGAGCCTGCATGATCATGTACAGAAGGCCCCGCGCGGGGGGGCGACACTGCGAGCCATGCAAAGGACACCCTCCGAAGGGCACGACGATGCGGTCAGTGGGACATGAACACCGGCACTTGGCTGCTCCTGATGACTTCGTGGGTAACGCCCCCGAACAGGTCTTGCGAAAACTTGCTGTGTTCGTAAGCCCCCATCACGATCAACTTTGCCCCCAACTCGGCAGCGGTCCGTTGAATAACGTCGGCTATGCCGTTCTTGCCTTTGGGGCGCTCGACCTGTTCCACGTCAACACCATGGCGTCGAAGGTGGGTGACAATGTCTGTTCCTTCAGGCATTTTCGGCAGGCTCGCGCCAACGCTCAAGATCGTGACCTTGCGCGGTCTCTCCTCCAAGATCGTCATTGCGTCGTTGAGCGCTCGGGCTGCCGAGCGCTTTCCGTCCCAGGCGACGAGAGCATGTGAACCAAGTTTGTCGGTGGAGTATCCATTGGGTACAACAAGGACTGGGCGGCCGCTTTGTAGTGCCATAAGATCTGGGTTCACAGCGCGAAATTCATCGGTAGGAAGGTTCGATTGGTAGCCTGTCACCACAAAATCAAAATTACGTGCGATTTCGGGCAAACTTAACTTTCCGATCTCGCTTGGCATAACAAAACGCGACCGTTCGGCCACTCCTGCCGAAGAAGCTTGCTCCTCAAAAAAGGCTCGAGCAGCTTCGATTTTCTCATTCCGCACATTTCCGAGCTTGTCGAGAAGTTCTTCGGTCAGGCCGAGAACATGTTCGAAGTAGGAAGAAGTGCTGCCATAAACCGCGGTCAGCCATGCATCGTGCTTGGCCGCAATTTTTGTCGCATGACCTACGCCACTCGGGAATCCAGCACTCCCGGAATGCGTAATAAGGATATTCTTGATGCTCATCTTCGCCTCACTGATCGAACGCTAAGACATGCTATCATTTGACTACTTAGATGTCTATGTTTTTTGCCGCGCTTCAAGAGATAGCTAGGTCGCGATAACCGCCAGACATACTGCGTGCCGTTCAAGCATGAAAGAGGCCACCCGGATGTTCTCCGGGCAGCCTCGCAGTGATCCGTATATGCGTGTCCTGTTGAAGACGGACGACGAGAACGGCGTCAACCTTTGGCGTTTGCCTCCAGTTTCCACTCGGACATAACTGGGTCAAGATTGAACAGTTTCTGCGCGTTTCCACCTAGAATGCTCCGCTTGGCCTTTTCGTCCAAGAACGGAAGATCATAGATCGTGCTCGGAAGATCCATATCCCAATGCGGATAGTCGGACGAATAGAGCAACTGCGATTCTGCGTTTATCATCTTGAAGGTGACTTCCAAGGCTTCGCGGTTGTCCACCAGCTCCATCGGCTGCGTAGAGTAGTACATCTCACGCATGTAATCGCTGGGTTTTTTCTTCAAGAGTGGAGCATCGGACGTACGCATCATGTACTCGTTGTCCAGCCGTTGCATCAGGAAAGGAACCCAAGCCAGACCACTTTCGATCCACATGGTTTTCAGCTTTGGAAAACGCTCGGGCATGCCGTTCATAACCCAGTTGGTCATGTGGATGATGTTACAGAAGCTGAAACCAAGCGCGTGAACTGAGATAAACTTGTTCAGCTGTGCCAACGAGGTGTCGGCCCAGTGATAAGCCGCGTGGAAGCCAAGAGGCATTCCATGCTCTTCCAGTTTGGCATAAATACGCATGTTTGCGCTGTCATGCACTGGCCGCTTGAGATACCCAGTCGAAAGGAACCCAACGACGCCTTTCTTTTCGGCGAACTCGTCAATCATCTTCTCGGCTTCGTGCGGCTCGTTCATGGGCAGATAGACCATGGATACGAGGCGATTGTCTTCTTCAAGAATGCGCTCGCTCAGCCAACGGTTATAGGCGCGGGCCATTGCCACCTCGACCTCGACTTGGGGGTGCGTTGCCAACAACAGCATTGGGGTTGGGAAAAGGCACGCCATATCCGTACCCATCGCGTCCATCCAGCGCCGTGCCAAAGTGATGTCGCGGTGTGGTTCTTCGGGGACAATTTCCTTGTTCCGACCCGCATAGCGCGTCACGCGCCCAGCCATGTCCTGCGAACCGATCGCCTGCGGAATAAGGCCGGCGCGGCCAACGTTACCGGCTGACAAGCCAAGATGGCGCATCACCGGGTCGTCCATGTATTGCAGGATTTCCGGCAAGGCCTCAGTCTCATAGTGGTGGCTGTCCACATCGCAAATGAAGAAGTCTTTGTAATTGCGATCTTCCGCTTGCTTACGTGCGTTCTTCAGCAGCTTGCTGGTGTTAAATTCCTGGATTGCCGGATCGTTATCCGAGCTGTAGTTCATCGTGGTGCCCGTTAAAGACATTTTATCTCTCTCCCCTCGTGTTACGGATTCAGCGTCTGCCACATGCCCAACTCGAACACCGCCATATCGGCAGCATCGAGAATGCCGGTCGCGGCGATGGCGACAGCTGTCGCCGAGACATCGTTGTCTCGTGGGAATGCGGGCAAGCCGTCATTGGTTTCGCGAAGTTTCGCATATGCGGTCACAGCGTGTGAAAGCAGCGCCTGAAGTTGCTCGGCGCGCAGGCCACTGCTTTCGGGGTTGCGAAGTGCATTCAGGACAGCATCGACCGATGCCTCCAGAGCAGGAGCTTCAGCGGTTATCTGGTCAAACTTCGACATAGACCTCTCCTCCTTTTTCCACCACGTTGTAACGTTTCATTTTGTACTTCGGATCGCCGACGGCTTCGCCCGTCGCAATCTTGAATTCCCAGCCATGCCACGGGCAAACGAAATGCAATTCGTCTTCGTTGAAGGTCTGCCGGAGCGCGCGCTGCTGGTCGTCGAGTTCGACGCAGACCTGCGGCATCTTTAGGCCTTCGCATACCGGGCCACCTTGGTGCGGACACACGTTCTTATATGCAACGATGTCTCCTTTGTGCCGAATGACCCCGATCTCGACCCCGTCGACCTCGCAAATCTTTGCCGTCTTGTCGCTCAAGTCCGACACCGCACATAGCAATCTTTCTGGCATTATAGCTCCTCCGTCTGTTGCCCAGTCTTGCTTCAAGTTAGTAAGATTGCCTTACTATAAGAGTGGCTTTAGAATTGTCAAGAAATAAGACATCTAAATTAGGGGGCGCAAATCGTGCCGCAATCACCTTCTAGGAAACGTGGTCTTGGGGCGTCACTCCGCCTGGCGCATCATCTTTATGGTAAGCTGCTGCAGGAGCAGTTGCGCGAAACCGGGCTCAGCATGGCGCAGTACATTCATCTCCGGTGCCTGAGAGAGGAAGGCAAACTAAAACAATCCGAGCTTTCCGGGTTGCTGGGCATCGAAAAGGCGTCATCTACACGCGTACTGGACGAGCTCGAAAAGCGAGATCTTATCACGCGTAACCGCAGCCAGTCCGACCGGCGCGTGGTTCATGTCGACCTGACTGACTCAGGCCTTCGAAGGATAGATGGCGCAATGAAATCTGCGCGTCTCGCGGCAGATCACGCCTCGACGGGATTTGAACCCGACGAGTTGGGTCACCTTTTCGCTGCGATGGACAAGCTTCTAGATAATCTCGCAAGCGCGTGTTGCCAGTCCCGCTAACCAAACCTTGGCGCAAGGGCGAGAAGTGTCACACCGGTCGCGGCTAGTGCAGACGACAGGTAGAATCTGGGACCCGGGCGCCGTTCGGTTTTGAAGATGTGGCCTGCGAGCCAGGCGGCAAAGAACATCTCGATCGAAGACATGATCGCGACGACGGTCACATCAGTGAACATAAGTGAAAAGAACAGCGCCACTTGCCCAACGGTCATCGAACTGCCAGCCAGCAGTTGCCACCTGCTCGGCCGCTGAATTCGCCAGGACAACGCGTTGCGCGATTTGAACCGGAACACCCAGGAGACCGCAAACCACATTAGACCCGTCATCGCACCGATGAAAACTCCGGCCAGAGGGTCCGGCAAAGTCTGCATCGCGAGCTTTCGGGAGACGAAAGAGCCGCCATACCCGGCGGCGGACGCTACGGCCATCGCCCGGCCCTTGTTCTTCTCTCGAGGGTCAGGATCTCCGACCGCCAAGTCAGAAGCCGATTTGACCGAAGCGCGTGACATCATGATTACCACGCCGCTGGCAACCAGGAAGAAGGCGATGACCACAGGTGTCGTGATGACCTCACCGAGCAGAAAGAACGCCAACAGCGCCGCAAACACTGGTATCAGGCGTCGGATGAAACCGGTCTCGATGGCTCCGGCAAGCTCTACCGAGCGGAACAGCGTAAGACGGCCGACAACGTTGCCAAGCACCCCGGCTGCAACGAAATAAGCCGCACCAATGAGCGCACCGAGTCCAAGTTCCGGCATCGTTGGGCCCAGGAGCAGCCAAAGCGCCCCGGAGACAACGGCGGTCATCAGCACAGAGATAAGAACGTCGTTGCCGCGGCCCTGAACCGATTGCGAACTCTTGGCAATGGAAACCGAACTCAAGGCGTAGCAGAACGCTCCGAACGCGGCCAAGAGGCCGCCGAACCCTGCGGTGGTCATCGCGCGTGTCGGCGCGGATTGTACCTGCTACTTGTCATGGGTCAGCAACTGATCCAGGAAGTGGTCTGAAGACATAACCTCGCGCATTGGCAGCGTCTCCTGCTGCGCCATCAGCTCGGTAGAATAGGTCAACCCCTGGCCGTCCCAGAACCACCAATAGATGATCTTGCCTTGCTTGTCGCGAATCGGCATCCGGAAAATCGGGAAACTTCTTTCCGAATGCGGAATGTCCGACCGTCCGGCAAGCGCGTGCTTCAACCCTAACCGATTCAATGCCCCCGTTAGGGGGACCATGGCCATCGGTGCGGGTTTTTCGGCCAATACAGTCACATTGTCGGGCCGGTGTTCGTAAGACCCCGGGAGGAACTTGACCACGGGAGGATAGCTCGGGTGGGTATGCGTGAGCTGTACGTAAGCCAGCCCCTTCGTTGTTTCGACCTCGACGATATCTCCGGGTGCGTACTCTTCCATTGTGGCGCTCCTCTTAAAGGCTGTAGGCTTCTAGGGTCGAGGGATGGAACAGTTCTTCGATCTCCACTCGGCGCGGCGACAGTCCCTGACTCGCGTGGTAATCCAAAAACTTGTTCAGGACATGGGCGTTGCCGCCGACGCCATAGCTCCAGGGGTCGTCACCCATTAGCGCATGCACGCGGTTGAGATTATCCTCGACGAAGGGCATCGTTACTTTCGTTGCAGAGGTATCCGACAGGGCCTCTTCTGCTAGCAGCTTCGATTGCGTGAACGCCTTGAGCAGGGCGGCGGGTAAGAACGGGTATTCCTCTGCGAGGCTGCGGCGCACCCCAAGAACATGCATGATCGGAAAGATCCGGGTCTTTTCGAAATAGGCTTCGGCCGTAGCGATGCTGTCTGCAAAAAGCCGACCTACGTGCGGATGCCGCTCGGCGAAACAACGCGGCCAACGCGGGCCGACGAAGCCGTCGATCTCACCGGCTTCGAGCATGCCATTCAACGTGCTGCCGACCGGCGCCTCTTCCATGCGGATATCGCCGGGTAACTGAACCTTGATCTTTTCGGGCCGGCCCGGCGTATCCATACCGCCGCGCACCCAGATGATGTCGGAGGGTTTGACACCGTATTCCTCTTCGAGAATGCCGCGCACCCAGACATTGGCGGACAGCTGATATTCGGCGATACCAATGCGCTTGCCCTTCAGATCCTGAGGCGTTTCGATTCCTTTGTCGGTTCGAATGTAGACAGAAGTGTGACGGAACGCCCGGCTCAGAAAGACCGGGATCGCGACATAGTGCGGATTTCCGCGGGCGACCGAGATCGAATAGGAGGACAACGAAATTTCGCTGATATCGAACGCTTCGTGGCGGAACGCCCGGAAGAACATTTCCTCTGGGGACAGGAGCATGGGCACGGGATCGACACCGTCTATCTGCACTCTTCCATCCACGATGGCACGCGTTCGGTCATAATTTCCCATGGCAAGGGATAGTTTGAGATTGCTCATCCTGTTTGTTCCTCCTCATTTGTTTTGCATTGTTGCCGCAGGTCGACAGGTTGGCCGGTCGAGGCGGACTGCAGGATCGCATGGCAAACCTCCAGGCTTGCCAGACCCCACGCGCCCGTCTGGACGGGGGCCTTGTTCTGGCGGACAGCGGCTACCAGTGCATCGTTCACGGTTCTACGTGGCGCGGGCCCGAATGTCGCTTCGATGAAGCCACGCTCGGTGTCACCAAATACTTCAACTCCGTCCGGAGTCAGCTTTAGGTCGGCACGGTCGCAAAGCGCGATGACTGGGCCAAAATGCTCGTTGTGCTTTGCGTCGACCGTCTTACCGCTGCCGAATGTGCGCGTCGTCTTGAGGCGCGCCTCGTCATCGGGATCGAGGGCCATCAGCGCCCGCCTTGCATCGCCATAGGCGCCGGCGAGTTTTCGCTGCCCCAGCTCTCCGACGTCGTTCATCCAAATGTCGCTATCGAAATGGGCATAGCCCGAATAGGTGAGATTGGCGACGCATCCACCCTCAAAGTTCATCAGCGCCGTAAAGGCGCCTTCTGTTGGACGCTTTGGATCCCATGCCCCCGTCATGGCATAAATCTTCTCTCCCATGCCGCCCGCAAGCCGTCGGACCACGTCGATCTGGTGGATGGCCTGGCTGAACAGCACCCCTCCTCCTTCTTCGGTGCGCAGCTCCTCCGGGCGTCGGGGACGATACAGGAAGTCGGTGTAGTTAAGGGCCTGGATCATTCTCAGCTGGCCGAACTTGCCGCTCGCGATCAACTGCGCGGCCAGCTCGACCGGCGGATCGAAACTGTGGCTGGGCCCAACGATCAGGTGAACCCCCGCCTCGTTCGCGGCGGCGACCATGGTCTCGGCGTCTTCCATCGAGATCGCGAGCGGCTTTTCCACGAGAATGTGCTTTCCAGCGCGCGCCGCGGCCAGAACGTGATCTACATGCATTTGGTGCGGGGTGGCGATGTAGATCGCTTCCACAGATGGATCGGCGCATAGATCCTCGACAGTCGGATAGGCGACACCGCCGTATTGCTCTTCGAATGCGGCCCGGCTTTCCGCCCTCGGCGCGGCCGCGGCCGTGAGCTTGACGCGTGCGTCGGCATCAAAGGTGGGGACCATCAGCATGAAAGCCCGCCCCAACCCCGCAACTCCGAGGCGGACGGGATCAGAGGTCAAGAACCAGCCTCCCCGATAGCGCGCGGGATACACAAATCATTATATGGTCGCTTTTTTCCTCTTCCATAAGCACCATGTCGCGATGGTCAGCTTTCCCCTCGAGGAGGCGGGTCTTGCAGGTGCCGCATGTGCCACTTTCACAGGAGCTGGACGTTGCGAATCCGGCGTCACGCAATGCCTCCAAGATCGAACGATCTTCGGGCACCGTGACGGTTTCGCCACTTTTTTTCAGCTCCACTTCGAAAGAGACATCGTCTTGGCGCACCACATCGACGGGCTTGAAATCCTCGAAGTGAACTCGCCCCTCCGGCCAGTGCCCGGAAACGGCCTTGATTTCATCCATCAGCGGTTTCGGACCACAACAGAAGACGTGAGTGGCACGGGGCGTGACGAGATCGTCCCAGAAATCGTAGACTGCATCCGGAGCGCCGCCGTCATGGTGCACAATGATCCGGCCATCGAAATCTCTCATCAGTTCATCCAGATAGGCCGATTCCTCCGGACTGCGGCTGACGTAGATGATTCTGAGCATCTTGCCCTTCTTGTCGAGATACCGTGCCATCGACAGAATCGGCGTGATCCCGATACCGCCGGCGATGAGCAGGTACTTCTGAACATCGGTTAGCGGGAAATCGTTTTCCGGGAATTCGACTGTCAACTCGGACCCGACGGTCGCCTGTTCGTGCATCGACGCGGAGCCCCCACGCGAATTCGGTTCTTTTTTGATCGCGACAACAAATTCCTTTGGGTCGCTGCCATCGTTGATCAGCGAATAGCGACGCATCGCTCCGGACGGAGTTTCCAAGGTGATGTGAGCACCAGGATCGAAACTAGGGAGCACATCGCCCCCAACCGGCACCAGGGTGAATTCGGCGATGCTCGGGGTCAAGTCACGCCGTTTCTCGACGCGCATCTTGATATTCTCCATGAGGTCCTCCCATTTGGTCGTGATTGTGAAATTGTTTAGATAGCTAAGTTATGTGTGTCAACAGACCATGTGCTGCGCAGTCATCCTCAACCTTGGGCGAGCCATCGAGAACGTGCAGGTGCTACTAGTGGAGGAACCTGTTATGGCCGTCGCGTTTCGACGTTGACACCTGAGACAGCGGACACGGATCTTGCGCCCACAAAGGTCATGGTCCTCGTCATCTCCTCTTCAAGGATCGAAAGCGCCCGTGACGCGCCCGCCTCGCCTTGCGCCGCCAAGCCATAGAGCGGCGCGCGACCCAGCAGAACGCCCTTCGCGCCCAGGGTGAGCGCTTTCACGATGTCACTGCCGCGACGAATGCCGCCGTCCAGCAGAACCGGGAACTTCCGATCAAGAGCCGCGATGATATTTGCGAGTACGTCGATGGTGGCAGGAGCGCCATCAAGCTGACGGCCACCATGGTTCGAGACGACGATTCCATCCACACCGGCGCGTTGCGCGTCAATCGCATCTTCTGGGCACATGATACCCTTGATCAGCAGCGGGCCTTTCCATTTCTCCCGAATGCGGCGAACATGTTCCCATGAAAACTCCGGGTTCCGCTGAGATCGGGTAAACTCGGCCAGTTCTCTGTCGCTCGCGCTGTTTCCGACAAAGTCCAAGAGGTTCTCAAGTCTGGGACGGTGCGGCCCGAGCCATACGGAGGTCAGCCAAGCAGGATGCAGAAGCCCATCGAGAACAGTCCGGGGGCCAATGCGGATTTCGTGGGCGAAGCCGTGCCGCAGATCACGTTCGCGCTTGCCGCCCACGAGTGAATCGACAGTCAGTACCAGAGCCGAGTAACCGGCCGCCTGCGCCCGGTCGATCAGCGCATCAGCGAATGCGCCCTTCCCCCAAGGATAAAGCTGGAACCAGAGGGGACCCTTGCTCCTCCGCGCGATCTCTTCCAGCGTCGTGTTCGAGGCGGTCGAAACCGTGAAACCGACCCCAGCCCGTTCGGCCGCAGCGGCGAGGTGCAGATCTCCCTGGGGCCAGTAGAGCCCATTCAGCCCTGTCGGCCCTATGAAAAACGGCTTCGAGTATGTTTCCCCGAACAGCTCCAAGGTGAGATCGACGCTCCCCCCTTTGAGGATTCGCGGCGTGAGAACGATATTCGTGAAGGAACTGCGATTGCGCCGCAGCGTCACCTCCGATTCCGCGCCCCCATCCAAATAATCGAACACCACCCGTGGCAGGCGACGCCGTGCCTGCGCTCGCAAGTCTTCGATATTGATTGCTGTCGTCATAACGCCTGTCGCCCGTCGAGCAGAAACCGTCGAGGGAAGCTATGAAAGTCCGACGGCACCACGAAAAAAGAGCCGCCCAAAACCCCTTGAGGCTTTGGACGGTTCAGGGAGGAAACATGTGCGCAAGTTATTCGGCCGCTTCCGTCTTGCTCGACGTGTCTACCAGTGTTCGCCAATCGACGTCCTTAGGATACACGCCCTCGTGAGAGGCGATTACCCTTTGCGGAATCTTCGAGTCGGTGCCGATTGCCTGGCCACCTTCGGCGACTTTCTTTGCCGCATCGGCCATGAGCCGGCGGAACTCGACAATCGCTAGGTCGGAGGCCCCAAGAATGTCCGTGTGACGCTGCACGCGGCTACCCATCGAAACCCACATCACAATATCTTCGTTCGGAATGCCGTCCACGCCGGTAAAGTGGCCCTCTTTCATCCTTTCGCGGTCCTGCTTGAAGTCGTTCTCCAACGTCCGGAGAGAGCGCCATTTATGGTCCACGTCCTCACCCGGTACGGCATGGGCAAACTTGCGCCACTCTTTGGTGGAGGGAACGTTCGGTCCGTCGAAGGCTATGAAGTGAAACGCTGTCTCATCGTCATTGATCGGCACGATGACGCTGGCGACCCGGTAGTTGTTGTTCGGCGGAATCAGCGAATAATAGGGCGCGATAAATTCGGTGATCCGGAGATAGTTATGCGTCTGAGCGTTTTTGATCGGCTTACGGATCGCCGCGTAATGGAAACCGTAGCTCGTGGTTTCAGTCTGCATACGCGGAGATTTGTCTGTCGACGGGCGGTACCATGATTTGTCGTCCGCCGCGGCGCCCTCGACCCGTGCCGGAACCATATTCGAGGAATGGAGCGATGATGAATGCGCGCTATCGATCTGGCCCTCGTGAATCTGCGCCCAGTTGGCGGGCACGCGAATCTTCAGGATCGAAACTGGGGTGTCTTCGGTTGGCGCAAAGGCCGGCGGCTGGAACTCGGGCATATCATCTTTCTCGCCGAGCCAAGCCCAGACGAAGCCGCCCCACTCCCGCACGGGGTAGGAACGATGTTTGACCTTGTCCATCAATGGACTGCCTTCCGGCTCTGAAGACATTGCGACGACATTGCCTTCAACATCCATCTTCCAGCCGTGATAGAGGCAGCGCAGCCCACATTCCTCGTTACGGCCATAGACCAGAGAGGCCTTTCTGTGCGGGCAAAGCTCATCCAGCATTCCCAGACGACCCTTGGTATCCCGGAACGCGACATAGCTTTCGCCGAGAACTTCGACTCGAAGCGGTTTGCCGTCCGACTCTTCAACCTCTTCGATCAGGCATACAGGCGTCCAATGCTGACGCATAAGTCGCGCCATCGGGGCATCCCCCGTTACGCGTGTAAGCAGTTCATTCTCTTCGGGTGTAAGCATCTGGGCTCCTCCAATGGCATCCGACTCTTTCAGTGGATGAGTGGTTTTCGACCTCTCAATTATTCTTAGCTCTCTAAGTTTTATCTGTCAACGTAGCCTGCCACTTTTTTTGCCCGCGTTGTAGGTATCGACCTAACTTGTTGTCCGAAATAGCGGGTTCTGAACTAGATCAAGCTGACGAGATCGCAAAACCGAGATACTTTCGCGCAATTGTGGTCCGGAACCTCCCCGACAGCGGCTTGCCGGGCCCGTCACTGAGGTGTCATGGCGGCCAGCCTGTGCATGAGTCCCGGCAAGCGCACCATCTCGCTTCACCGTGTGAGCCATGGACGCAATCTCTTGCCCAGAAACGGCGCAACGTAGACACCGTTCACCCCGGTGAGCACCAGCGCAACAAGGAACAAAGACACCGGACCTGGAAGGTTTTGCGTGAGCGGTTGCAGCGCGTAGTAGATAAGGATCAGCAGGGGATAGACACCCAACATGCTGGCGACCCAGGCCTTCCAGTAGCGCGGCGCGGCTGGCGGTTTCGGGTCCGTATCGTTGGCCGACACCTGGTGTCCTTCCGCCACCAAAGCAAAGCTCAGTCTCTCTTCGAGGTCACGGGCCAATGCGGCTATTTCGTCTCGGAGCGACTCGGATATTTCTTCCCCACGCAGGGTAAGCAAAAAGGTGAACTCCTCAGAGCTAGTCTGGTTCTGCACCGACACTGGCCTGTCAGGTCGGCAGCAATCTAGGTGATCGGGAACGAAATCGTTGATCGCCTTCGCGACGACCGCGGCCTGTACAAGGGGCGCTCTGATTGAAACCGACAGCTCGGAGATCGCGTCGGCGCCAATACTAAGCTGTTTTGGCCCAAGTTCTTCCGGCCCCCGTGTTTCATTCATTTTCTGAACCTCGACATACTTTGCGCCGGTTGCGAAATGATCAGTTCCCACCTACGGAAGTGGCCGCCTGTGTTCGGTGTCATAGGCCGACCGGCCCGGACCAACCTTAAAAATTGGCCCAGACCAAATGCCGCCTCTGGGTTGAATCCCTCGATGACCAGACTGCACTTCAATAGGGGCAACCTGCTGAGGCGCCACAGCTAGGCACTGTCGACGTGGGCGCTTTCTGTCGTGAAAGCGATCTGCCGGATTAGCATTGCGACAATCACCAAAATACAGATCGCGGATACCGCCAAATATGGGCTTACGGCGCCAATCGCAGCGATGGGAAGTACGCCCCTTTCGATTGCAGTGAGTTGCGTCTTGACCAAGCCTTCCAGAGAGGCTGCGACCGCGAGGGCTCCGGCAAACGCACCCACGACGGCCAAGGTGTTTGCCAGGGGGCCAAGTTCTAGGAGGATACCCGGGTTCCACACGAAGGCGAAGGGCAGCAGGAAGCCGACGACGGCTAGCCGGACTGCAGAGAACGCGATCTTGAAGGGGTCTTCGTCGGCAATCGCTGAGGCCGCGATTGCAGCCACAGCAATCGGTGGCGTCAGTGCCGAGAGAATCGCGTAGTAGAGCAGAAACATCTGGCTCGGCAACGTCGGGAAACCGAGCTTTGCCAGCGCCGGTCCGACCAGCACGGCTGCCAGGATATACGCACTGGGCGTTGGCATCCCGAGACCGAGAACAATCGTGACGACCGCGGCGATAACGAGTGTCAGCAGTGGTTGCATGTTGCTGACAGTCAAAATGACGTTCGCGGATTTCATTCCAAGGCCGGTCATCGACAAGCCGCCAATCACAAGACCGGCCGCGGCACAAGCGCCGGCGACTGGCAGAATCTGGAGCGTAGTCGCCCCCAGCCCTTCCACCAACTGCCACAGTGACAGCCGTGTGTCTTTCAGCATCATCGCGGACAGGATGGTTACCAGAACTCCGACACCGGCTGTGAAGGTCGGGGAATACCCCAGAATGAGGGCGACGATGATGCCGATGATCGGCAGCAGGAAAACCCATCCGGTCCTGAATGTTTCCTTTGCTGAAGGTATTTCGTCTGCAGAGGGTCGAAGGTTGTGCTTGACTGACCGGAAGTGAACCTGAGCGAAGACACCCGTGTAGTATAGAAGCGCCGGCACCAGAGCGGCGAGCACGATGGCGTTGTAGGAAATGCCGGAATACTCGGCCATGATGAAGGCTGCTGACCCCATGATCGGAGGCATCGCGCTTCCGCCAGACGACGCCGCGACTTCCACCGCCCCCGCGAACCGTGCCCGATAGCCGAGTCGCTTCATGACAGGGATCGTGATCGACCCCGTTGCAACAACATCGGATGTTGGGCTCCCGGACATCGTGCCGTACAGGCCCGACGAAATGATCGCGATTTTGGCGGGGCCGCCGCGCGCATTGCCGGTCACAAGCGCTGCAAGGTTGAAAAAGAAGTCCCCTCCCCCGGCCTTGGCCAGGAATGTTCCAAACATCACGAACAGGAAAACATAGCTGGCAACGACCTGAAGCGGCACGCCAAAAAGTCCATCGGTGGTGAAAACCAGAATATCCAAGAGATAGCTGAACTCGCTGACGCGATGCCCGAATGGCGGCGGCAGAAGAGAGCCAAACAGATTATAAATCAGGAAGAGGGCGACAACGCCGGTCAGGCCTAGGCCGGTGGTCCGGCGGGTCGCTTCGATGGTCAGAAACAACAAGGCTGAGCCAAAGAAAAACTGATCGGTTGTGAATTCGTCGAGTAGACTGATCCGGTCCGCAATCGCTCCCGAGGTCACGTAGAAATACACCCCTGTGGCCAGGCTCAGCGCAGAGAGAACCCAATCATAGATCGGAATGCTGTCCGGCGCGCGCGAGGTCGCGCCGATCGCGAGGAAGAGAATCGTGAAAATGCCCGATACGAACAGAATGCCCTGAATGAGCGGATCGGAGATGATGAAGAGGTTCGAGTGGATTACCCAAACCGCGAATGCCGCCGCCAGAACCATGACGATGGTTCTCATCGGCGAGCCTAAATTTCTACGACGACCGGTTTCTGTAAGCGAAGGAAAATTCATGTAGACCCCGTATAAGGCAGAGAAGAGAAAGAACCGCGATGTATGGGCCGCGCGATGACATGACGTGACATCTCACGTAGCCACCGCGGGGCATTGCTCTGTGCAGTCCATGAGTGGGCCGGCGCGTGTCGTTGCAGCGCGCGCCGGCCGGATCGCGGGATCGACCTTACTTGAGCAGACCCAGTTCCTTGTAGGCACGCTCCGCACCAGGATGGAACGGCAGCGTGGTCTGCGACGTCAGAAGTTCCGGTGTGAGCGCCTGCATCGCCTTATGCACGCCGCGGATCTCGTCGATATTGGACGCGATGCTCTTTGCGAGCATGTAGCCAGTTTCTTCCGGCAGTACATCGGAAGTGATTACCATCGCACCCAGTGCGAGCGTGACGACATCTTCGGTCTGGTTCTTGTAGCTGTCGGCTGGAATTGTGAACGTGCCGGTTCCGAAACGCTCGTTGGTCGCAGCGATGATGTTTTCGGGAACGCTGAGCAACACGACGTCATTGCCCTCGTCAACTTTACGGAACGACGAATGTCCGATGAAAATGCCGTTGATCACCATATCGGTGCGGCCGTCTGCAATCAGATCTGCTTGCTGTGACGAACCACCGCGGACAAGCACGCCGCCATTGGACTCGATCGTGGCTTCGTCGTAGCCCGCCTCTTCGAGCATGAAGGTCGTGATGTTGGCGACGATGTTCCCGGCATTGTTGTTCGCAACACGGATCGCCGCGCCGGACGTCGCGAGGTCGTCAATGCTGTCGATGCCATATTCTTCGGCAAGAGACTTCTTGATGAAGAAGTGCATCGGCGCCCAGTTGTACATGTAGCCGATGGCTTGAAGGTTCTCGATCGGCGCGTCAAACGGTTCGTCCCCTGCGAGGGCCAGCTTGATCTCGGCATCATGTGCCATCCCCAGGTCGGTCCGTTCACGGCCCAGAAGGCCGATGTTCGCAAAGCCACCCCCGGTGGCCTGATAGGTCACCACGCCGCTCGGGTCATCCGCCTTGACGGCACGGTCAATACCAGCGCCCAGAAGCGACCAAAGCCCCGAGGGATTGCCGCCTGAAAGGGTCACATTAACGCTTTCTGCGGAAGCAGCGCTCGCAAGAACCGCAAGGCCGATCGATGCGGCAACGGCTTTGATTGGAAATTTCATGTCTTCCTCCCTGTTTTCAGTAGACATCTAATATTAGATATCTATCTTTAATGCCAATAGTCTATCCACTCGCACCCGTCAACCCTGATTGAAGTCGAGATTATTGTTCAGCGAAAGCCACTCAGGTCATAGTTCCTGACGCGGAACACGCCGAAGCCGTGTGTCCGGCGTAGGTGCTTTGTCGTGACGCACTATCAACCCGTGGAGCCCCGGAGCAGCAGGCCTCAAACCCCCGCCCCCATAGGCTCTCTATGTCCGCCACCGCCATTGAATGGCCCGCGCCGGACCCTCGGCACGCATGGCTCGCGATTCAGTTTTCTGTGTTGCCCTTGGTCGGGGGAACACGGACCCCTCTGGCGGCCGCATCCTGTTCGTCATTTTCGAGGTTCCGGATCATCACGGCAAGTGCGTGTCGCAAGTCTTCCTGAGCTTTCTTGGACAGTCCCGCCATCGCTGCATCGTTCACTTCGAGCGCCAGAGGTTCGAGAACGTCGCGCAGCTCCAAGCCCTTCCGCGTCAGAAACGCGTGCTGGCGCCGTTTGTTGCCCTCGACGTTGCGTCGCTCTATGAAACCCAATTCTTCCATTTTGATGAGCGCGGTGTGGGCGGTGGGTTCGGTGAGATGCGCCCGGTCGCTCAGTTCGCGTTGCGACAACCCGTCTTCCTGCCAGAGGATGCGCAGGAAAATCCACTGACCGAACGTAACATTTTCCGTTTGCAGGCGAAGTTGAAGAGCCCGGTTGAAACCGCGGGCCGCCAATCGCACCAGTCGGGCCAAGCGCTCGTCGGGGCGGACAGGCACATGGCTTGATTGCTTTTCTTTCATCGCATCGCTCACGGCCTGTCTCCACACATGGTTTTTATCCAAACAGCGCGCCCGCCCGGACTTGATAGCTAGGAACTCCAGAGTTCTGCCGCACGCCTTTGGCGGCGGCACAACCCTAGCGTGGCGCGCGCAACATAGGTGCCGAGCCTTGGTGCAAAGTCAAGACATGGAAGACGGGGTGCCTATCGTTGGGCCCGAGTATGGACTTTCTTCCGGGGTGGTTTTGCCCCTGTGTCGGGATTGTGCGCCGGTTGCTTTCCAGAACGCGACCATCATGCGCCGACACCTGCCTTGCACCACTGTGCCGCACAGCGCCGGGCAACCGTTGTGTAACGCCTCCGGCAAACCCGGCGCGGTTCACGGCCATTCAATAGGTGCAAGGAACATAGGCTCTGCAGTTCAGCTGTGCACACCGTTCGCGCGGAGGGGCTGGTCAGTTCAGATCGTTCAACTTTTGTCGCCAGCGTTCCACCACATCGGGGTTCCTGACATATGTCGGCAGATCACCTTTCATGATGCGTGTTGCGTTTTCGACGAGGACGTCGGGCATGACCGTGTAGAGATCAATGGTGTGGCCCAGGATATGCGGGGTGAGGATCACCCGGTCGAGGCCGCGCAGCGGGTGGTCGGCGGGCAGCGGTTCGGTTTCCGTCACGTCCAGCCCCGCACCAGCCAGGTGCCCTGCGGTCATCACCCGCACCAGCGCATCCTCGTCAATGAGACCCCCGCGCGAGGTGTTGATCAGAACCGCATCCGGCTTCATCATGCGCAGTTCAGCCTCGCCAATCATGCCCCGTGTCTGCGCGTTCAACGGCACATGCAGGCTCACCACATCACACGTGGTCAGCAGCGCGTCGCGCTCCACCAACCGTACGCCCGTAGGCGCGGTATCCGGTGTCAGGAACGGATCGTGCACCAGGATCTGTGCCGGCTCGAACGCCAGCAGTCGCTCGATCACCCCGGCCCCGATCCGGCCAGACCCGATCAGGCCGATCGTCCGGCCCCGCACCATCCGCGCATACATCTGCTGCGGCCGGCCCGCATTTTCGCGTAGCAGGCGTTCGGATTCATGCAGCCGGTACAGCAGCACCAGCATCAGCATCACTGTCGCCTCTGACATCGCCAGAAAGTTCTCGGGCGTTGCACCATTGGCCACGATCAGACCACGCGCGGCACAGGCCTCCAGATCGACCGCATCCACCCCGATCGTCGGAAAGACCAGCGCCCGCAGCCGTGGCGAGGCATCCAGATCCGCCTCGCTCAGCCGCGACCGCGAGCTGGCCACGATGATATCAACGTCCGACAGCAGCGCCTGCCGTTGCTCTCCCGTCAGCCGCAGCGGAACACCCGGGGTGATCTGGGGGCCGCGAACGACCTCCCAGCCTTCGGCCCGCAGCCGATCCGTTGCGGTGTCCAACACCTCTTCCAGCACAGGATCCTGCGCAATATAGATCTTCGGGGTCATCATCAGTCGCTCCGCGTCAGGCCAGCGACCATGTTGGGGTTATACCCCGGCTGGACACGTGCATCGATCACTACGCTCTTGCCCGCGCGCACCATCTCGACGCCCTGTTTGATCGCCTCGACCAGCTCGCCCGCGGTAAAGACCGGGCCGATCCCTTCGCAGCCCTGCGCCCGCGCAACTCCGGCAATGTCGATATCCGGATCACCGATACGCTGGCCGATCCACTTGTTCTCGACCGGGCGGTTGCGGGCCACGGCCACGCGTTCCTGGTGCACCTCGTCATTGTAGAACGAGCGATTGTTCGACACCACCGCCAGGAACGGAGTGCCATAATGCGCCGCCGTCCAAAATGCCGAGGCCGCCATCATGAAGTCGCCGTCCCCAAGAACCGCAACAGGCAGCCGGTCGCTGTCTTTCAGCGCCAGCGCCGCCCCGATCAGCATCCCAGGACCCGAGCCGATCCCCGCGCCGCCATCCGAACCCAGGAAGTCCAGCGGATGACGGAAGTGCCACGCCTCGCCCGCCCAACCCAACGGCAAACGCACAAAGCTGGCACAGACACCTTCCAAACCTTCGCCAAGCGCCCCGGCCAGCGTCATGATATCAAGCTCAACATCTGCATCGGGGGCGTTCAGCGCGGGTTTGACCGGCAAATCACCGGGCATCTCGCCCGCCCCTACACCCAGGGCATCGGCAATCGCATGCATCGCAACATCCGGGCCACAGGCCAGGTGCAGATCCAGCGCAGGCAGCGCCTGATGCTCCATCCCCCAGCCATTGTGCAGCTGATAATCCAGCGACGCCTGGATCACCTGCGCCGTCACTTCGCCCGCCAGTTTCAGCGTACCCGCGACATCCAGCCAGTCCAGGCTCAGGATCACATCGGCCTCGCGCAGCACCGCGCCCGCCGCGTCGTCGATGAAGAAGGCTGGTTTACCCCGATGCTGCGGGTGATCCGTCGGGAAAGACGCCCCGATCCGGATATCCGTCAGAACCTTCGCCCCCAGCCCCTCGACAAAGGCCACACGCCGCGCCCAATCCGCCGGATCGCGCGACACCCGCCCCGCCAGCACCACAGGCGCCTTGGCGTTCTTCAGCAGGTCCGCCGCACGTGCCACGCCTTCGGCCGAAGGAGCCGCAGGCAAAGGCGGCTGGTAACGCGCAAAATCCGGCAGCGCCGGGGCCTGCGCGTGCTGCTTTTCCTGGATCGACACATCAAAGTTCACATAGGTCGGCCCTTTCGGCTCGCTCCGCGCAATCACATCCGCCCGCAACATCGATTCCAGCGCCGCCTCCATCGAGCCAGGCTGATCGTCCCATTTCACATAATTCCGGATCATCGACGCCTGGTCACGGCAGGTATGCAGCCAGTCAATCCAAGGACGCCGCAGCGCCGCATCAACCGGCCCCGTCGCACCATAGATCAGCACAGGAACCCGATCACACCATGCGTTGAAGATCGCCATCGTCCCGTGCATCAGACCCACATTGCTGTGCAGGATCACCGCCAATGGCTCCCCCGTCACTTTCGCATAGCCATGCGCAATCGCAACCGCATGCTCTTCGTGCAGACACAACAGCATCTGCGGATCTTCATTACCAAGGTGGTTCACAAGGCTGTCGTGCAAACCTCGAAAGCTCGACCCAGGGTTCAGCGCAACATACTTCACCCCCAAACCTCGCAACATATCCGCAAATACATCGCTACCCCAAACTCCCAAACTATCCGACGATACTGGGCGCTCAACCGGCAATGGAATTCCTTCACTCATATCTTCAGACCTCTCTTTACGATGTGTTGGTGCGGCAACCCCATTTGGAAAGGCGCACCAAATAAGATTTCGTTGTCCGCCGAAAGGACGGGAATTGTTCAGCACTGACAGTCTGGAGTGGTTCAGAGGATCAGAAATCCAAACCGAAATCGACGGTTCCCGCCGAATGGGTCAAAGCACCGGAGGAAATATAATCCACATTTACCGATGCGATTTCGCGCAAACGGCCAAGGGTCACATTCCCGCTGGCTTCTGTCTTCGCCCGCCCGTCAATGCGCTTTACGGCTTCGGCCATGTCTTCGGTCGACATATTGTCAAACATGATGACATCTGCGCCCCCGGTCTGAAGCACCTCGTCCAACTGATGCAAACCGTCGATCTCGATCTCAACCACGACCATGTGACCCACATTTCGCTGAACGGCTTCCAGCACCTGTTTGATGCCACCAGCCGCTGCGATATGGTTGTCCTTGATCAGGATTGCATCGGACAGGGAAAACCGGTGATTGTGGCCGCCGCCATGCAAAATCGCGAGTTTCTCGACAAGCTTCAGCCCCGGTGTGGTTTTGCGCGTACAGGTGATACGTGTCTTGGTACCCGCAAGTTCCTGCACATAGGACGCTGTCAAAGTTGCCGTCCCGGACAACCGCCCGGCAAAGTTCAGGGCAACACGCTCTGCGGCAAGGATCGACGCCGCCGATCCCTCTATACGCATCAAGGTATCGCCCGTTTTGCAGGCCGTACCATCCGCGACAACAGTCTCGACAATAAGATCGGGATCAATCAGCCGAAACGCCAGAGAGGCCACCTGCATCCCAGAAACAACCGCGTCCTGCCGTGCACGCATTTGCGCCTTGTAGCGCGTGCCTTCAGGCAGAACGGAACGGGTTGTCACGTCGCCTGCTGCACCCAGGTCCTCCACAATGGCGTTCCGAACCATAGGTTCGAGGATGATATCGGGGACGTTCGCAACATTGCTCATTATTTTTCAGATCCTTGTCGGTTTGCAGAAGGGGCAGGAAGGGATGGTCTCATCCCGGCCAAAGCAATCAATAAAGAAAAAGCTTTTGGATCCCAGACCCCGTTCGCACATTACCTACGCACCGGGTCACTGACCCGACAGATTGATATGCACATTCTTTTCATGGGTGAAGGAAATCAGCTCGCCAATACCTTCTTCGCGCCCGATACCCGATTGTTTGACCCCGCCGAACGGGGCACCAAGGAAATGCCGGCCAACTTCGTTAACCCAAACAAACCCGGCCTCGACGCGTGCAGCCGTACGATGAGCCGTCACCAAGTCCCGAGTCCAAATTGCGCAGGTCAGCCCAAGCTCAAGTGCATTGACCTCGTTCAGCATGGAATCTTCGTCCGACCATTTGCGAACCGCAAGAACTGGCCCGAAAATCTCTTCACGGGCGATACGCATCTGCGGCGTTACATCCGCAAAAATCGTCGGCGCGATGAAGCTTCCCTGTGCCAGCGCACCTTCGGTCACCGCATGGCCGCCGGTTACGGCACGCGCGCCTTCGCTCATGGCGGATTCGATGAAGTCCATGATCCGATCGAACTGTGTCCGGCTGACGATCGCCCCCATCGTGGTCTCCGGCTCTGTCGGAATGCCTGGCTTGTACCGTTCGACAGCCGCTTTGAGATGCGAGATGACCGCATCGTGGATGTCTACATGCAAGAAAGCGCGGCTCGTCGATCCGCAAGATTGCCCGCACCAGCCGAAATTCATGCCGCCGACGATCGCATCGGCGATCATCTTCGGATCGCTGTCCGGATAGGCGATCAGCGCGTTCTTGCCGCCGAGTTCGAGCAGCACTGGTTTGACGGTGTCGCTCGCGCTGCGCATCACCGCCCGGCCCGCGGGTACGGAGCCGATGAGTGTGACCTTGGCGACGTCGGGATGTTCGGCCAGCCCAGCTCCTGCCTCGACGCCGCCCGGCAGAACATTGAACGTGCCTTTAGGCAGCAGGCCATCGATGAGCTCCGCCAGCCGCAGCGAAGACAACGGAGCCTGAACCGGCGGCTTGATGATGACGGCATTGCCTGCGGCCAGAGGCGCTGCCATCTTTCCGCCGCAGAACATGAACGGGTGATTAAAGGCAAGAATCCGTGCAACCACGCCCATCGGCTGGCGTAGGGTCATGTTGATGCGCTCTGGTCCCATAGGGATCGTATCGCCCTTCATTTCGGTCACAAGACCGGCGAAAAACTCCATCTGCGCTGCCGCAATCGCGGCGTCGCCGCGCATTTCAGTATAGGGGTTGCCACAGTTTGCAGCGTCCATCATCGCCAGTTCATCGCCATGCTTTCGCAAGAGATTTGCGATTTCCTTCAGGATACGTGCGCGTTCCAGCGGCACAACATCCCGCCATACCTCGAACCCTTCTTTCGCTGCCGCAACCGCCGCATCGACATCGGCGCGACTTGCCGTCGCAACCGACCCGATCCGCTCGCCGGTTCCTGGGTTGAAAGTGTCTTCGTACTTTCCCTCTAGTGGCGGCACCCATGCGCCGCCGTAGTAGAGATGGGCTGGTTCTTGAAGAGAGAGCTTCGCGTCTAGTTTCAGATTTTCCATCTAAGGTATCCTCCCGGCTTGAGGTCCTAATAACTTAGACTTCTAAATAATGTCAATCAGAGAACCCGCCCGAGGGCCGATTGGACGCCAAGCAAGTGCGGCAAGTATGTTTCAATCGTCTGCTTCGGTGTCCAGCCGGCAGACGACAAACCGATATTGAGAGCAGCGACGGTCAAACCCTTGCGATCATTCAGCGGAACAGCGATTGACCGTAAGCCCGTTTCCACTTCCTGGTCCACAAACGCATATCCGTCCTCTCTCGCAGCATCGATCCGGCACAAGGTCAGAACTGGGTCGAGTATTGAGAACTTGGTCCGCGGGGTAAGGTCCGAGCGTCTGACAAGCAGGTCAGCCTCTTCGCGAGGCAGCGCAGCCAACAGAACCCTTCCCATCGAGGTGCAATGGGCGGGGAGTCGTGACCCAGGCATGAGCCCGATGGACATCACACGTTTCTGCGCCGCGCGCGCGATATACACGATCTCGGTCTCATCGAGCAGTGCCACGGAACAGCTTTGACCAATTTGCTCGGAGAGTTGGTCAAGCCAAGGTTGGACAATCTGCGAGAGCGGTAGGGAAGCAAGTGCGGCCACTCCGAGCCGTAGGATGCGCGGGGTAAGAGTAAAAAACTTACCGTCATAGTCGGCGTAACCTTCGCGGTGGAGCGTCAACAGTACGCGTCGCGTAGCAGCGCGATCCAAGCCACTGGCGACGGCAGCTTCGGATATCGAAAGACGCGGGGATGTGGGTCCGAAGGCTTCGATCACTTTCAGCCCCTTGGCGAGCGATGCGATGTAGTCGGTGGGATTGTTCAACATGCGAACGCTGATATACACATGTTGAAAAAAGATCAATATATGAACATTTTACTCGCTACGGCGGTAATCTAGGGATATTTCGAAGGGTATCTAAGGAGGATCCTGATGAACAAAACATCGCCCAGCCTCGCTGACGCGGTTGCGGATATCCCCGATGGCGTACAGGTTATGATCGGTGGCTTTGGAGGCTCCGGAGCCCCGATCGAACTGATCCACGCTTTAATCGACCGCTTTCGTGCCACCGGCAGCCCCAAGAATCTTACCGTGATAAACAATAACGCGGGAAACGGCGCGATCGGAATCGCCGCGATGATCAAAGCGGGGATGGTCAGGAAGATGATCTGCTCTTTCCCGCGCAGCTCCAACGCCGAGGCATTCAACGAAAAATACCTGGCAGGCGAAATCGAGCTCGAGTTGATCCCGCAGGGTACATTGGCCGAACGCATTCGCGCGCGCGGAGCAGGCATTCCCGCTTTTTATACGCCAACTTCTTTTGGTACCGAGCTTGCCGAAGGCAAGCCGACAGAGACGTTCGACGGCAAGATGTACGTGCAAGAGTTGTGGTTGAAGGCCGACTTCGCCCTGATCAAAGGCCATGATGGTGACGAGACCGGCAACCTTACCTATCGTTTGGCTGGCCGGAACTTCAATCCGTTGATGGCGATGGCTGCCGATCGCACGATTGCGCAGGTCTCCAACCTCCGCGCACCCGGCTCCATCGATCCTGAGGCGGTAGTTACCCCCGGAATCTTCGTCGACAAGATTGTCGAGGTTCCCGCGCCTCAACAAGAAGAAGTACTCGTGCGTAGGGGGGTGGTCTACTGATGTCCGGTTTCAATTTAATGGAAGACAAACTGACGAACGCGCAGATCGCGTGGCGTGCCGCTCAGGATATCGAAGATGGTTCCTATGTGAACCTCGGTATCGGATTTCCCGAGATGATCGCCAAGTTCCAGCCCGATGGCCGCGATGTAACCTATCATACCGAGAACGGCGTGCTGGGATTCGGAAAAGCCCCTGCGGAGGGACAGGAAGACTGGGATCTTATTAATGCGGGCAAAAAGGCGATTACATTGAAGCCCGGTGCATCCTTTTTCCATCATGCCGACAGCTTTTCGATGGTGCGCGGTGGCCACCTCGATCTGGCCGTTCTTGGCGCGTATCAGGTCGCCCAGAACGGCGATCTGGCGAACTGGCGCGTAGGCACCAAAGGCGTGCCGGCCGTGGGTGGAGCAATGGACCTTGTGCATGGGGCCAAGCGTGTGGCGGTTGTAACTGACCATGTAACCAAGGATGGCGGCCCGAAACTGGTCGAGGCCTGTACTTTCCCGCTGACAGGCGTCGGGTGCGTGACCCGCGTCTACACCTCTCTGGCCGTGATTGACATCGAAGATAGCAAATTCGTGCTTCGTGAAAAACTGCCGGGCATCACTTTGGACGCCTTGCAGGCGGTGACTGGCGCGACGTTGCACATTGTTGGCGAAGTTGCCGAACTCAATGTTCCCGAGGGAATCTCATGACTGACGTATACATATGCGACTACATCCGCACACCAATCGGCCGCTTTGGCGGTGCGCTTTCCTCCGTCCGCGCTGACGACCTTGCCGCGATTCCGCTTCGGGCCATTGCCGCGCGCAATCCGGGCCTCGACCTTGCCGCGATCGACGAGGTGATCTTCGGCTGCGCCAATCAGGCTGGCGAAGACAACCGCAACGTCGCCCGCATGGCGCTGCTTCTCGCAGGCTATCCCGAGACGGTGCCGGGTACGACGATGAACCGACTTTGCGGCTCGGGTATGGATGCGGTCATCACTGCAGCTCGGGCGATCAAATCCGGCGAGGCCGAGCTGCTTGTCGCCGGAGGGGTAGAGAGCATGTCGCGCGCGCCATTCGTGATGCCCAAGGCCACCTCCGCCTTCTCGCGGGCCAATGAGGTCCACGACACCACTATCGGCTGGCGTTTCGTTAACAAGCTGATGAAGGAACAATATGGCGTCGACAGCATGCCCGAGACGGCAGAGAATGTGGCCGAAGATTTTGGCATCTCGCGCCCCGATCAGGATGCCTTCGCCTTGCGCTCGCAGCAGAAAGCGGCCAAAGCCCAAGTCAATGGCCGTTTGGCCCAGGAGATCGTGCCGGTTACGATCCCGCAGCGCAAAGGTGATCCTCTGGTCATCGACACCGACGAGCATCCGCGTTCCACGACTACATACGAAGGCCTGAAAAAACTTCGGCCCTTCGTGAAAGCCGATGGCACTGTGACAGCGGGCAACGCCTCTGGCGTGAATGACGGGTCTGCCGCTTTGATCCTTTCGACGAAAGAAGCTGCCGAAAAGCATGGGCTTAAGCCGATCGCCAGAGTGCTCGGCGGGGCAACCGCCGGCGTGGCGCCGCGCATCATGGGCTTCGGCCCGGCTCCGGCCTCGAGAAAGCTTCTGGCGCGTCTTGGCCTGCGCCAAGAGGAGTTCGCAGTGATTGAGCTTAACGAAGCTTTCGCCTCGCAGGGCCTCGCCACGTTGCGTAATCTTGGGATTGCTGATGATGACGTGCGTGTGAACCCCAATGGCGGGGCAATCGCGTTGGGTCATCCGCTGGGCATGTCGGGTGCGCGGATTACTGGCACCGCGATGCTTGACCTCAAGCCTGGTGAGAAATCGCTATCCACCATGTGTATCGGTGTAGGACAGGGTATTGCTATTGCGCTAGAAGCCGTCTGACTGGCTCAACGACGGGCGCAATCCTCTTCAACCCGCCGGTGCAGAAGCCGCGCCAGCAGATCGGCATGGCTGTCTTCGTCGAACGTGAACTTGCGTGTCAGACCAACCGCCCCGGCCATGTAATCCGACTTTAGATCGAGCGCAGCAAGGCTGCCGCGCGCAATTTCCCGCGCCACGACGCCGCGCGAGATGAACCAGAGCATCTCAGAACCTTCGAGAAGCGTTTGCGCCGCCGGCAGGGCCACCGTCTCGAACACCGGTGTGAGATCGGATAACCCCATCGCGGCAAGGTATTGATCCACGCTCTGACGAATGATCGCACCGGGGTTGGGCAGGATGAGGGGATAGCGTAGCAGAGCGTCGGTCACCGGCAGATCCAGCGCTGGATGTCCGGCGCGCGCCACCAGCAAGATCGGCTCGTCATAGAGATACTCGAAAGACAGGCCTGCCATGTCGGCTGCCCGTGGCATGCGCCCGACCATAAGGTCAATCTTGCCGCCGCGCAGTCGTTCGAGCAGGTAGTGGTTCGGCCCAGTGATTATACCGATCCGCGCATCCGGGCGCGCCTGCGAGAATGCAAGAGCGACCGAGGGGAAGAACCCACCGGCCACGGTCGGCAGCAACCCAACCTTCACCAGCCCCGCCGCCACCTGCCCCGACAGGTCGCGCACCCCTGCCTCGAGGCTTTGCAGCGCGGCGCGGGCATGAGCACGAAAATTCTCACCTGCCGGGGTTAAGACGGCCCGCCGCCCTGTACGCTCGAAGAGATGCGCGCCAAGCAGCCCCTCCAGTTCCGAGATCGTTTTTGACAATGCCGGCTGCGACACGTTCCGTTGCCGCGCCGCAGCAGAGATTGTTCCGGCTTGAGCAACGGTCAGGAAAGCTTCGAGATGGCGCAGTTTCAGACCATTAGGTATATCCATTTGGTTATAGCTTTTGGCCAAGATCATATTTTTGTAAAGGGAAAAGTTATGCCAAATTATCGGCAGGAGGATACCATGCAGGCATTGAAACGCGATTGGGGCACCACGCATCTGCGCGCCACTGACGGCGAAGGTGTCGCGCTTGTCTTCATCAATTCGCTCGGCACAGACCTGCGGATGTGGGACGATGTCGTCGCGCTTCTACCCGCGGGCTGGTCGAACTTGCGCATGGACAAGCGCGGTCACGGGCTGAGCAGTACCGCGCCGCGGGGATATGGCATTCCAGAGCTGGCCGAGGACGTGCTGGCCGCGATGGACCATATCGGTCTCGCTCAGGCGGTGATCGTCGGTTGCTCCATCGGCGGCCTGATCGCGCAGCACATCGCGCTCATGGCGCCGGATAGGGTGATCGGCTTGGTGCTTTCGAATACCGCCCCAATGCTGGGAAATGCGGATAGCTGGCTGAGTCGGATCGAGGGTGTACGCACTAATGGCATGGCGGCAATGGCAGACGGCATCCTACAGCGGTGGTTCGGCCCCGATATGCTTGCGACTCTTGAAACCGATCTGTGGCGGGCGCTGCTCACCCGGACAGATACGGAAGGCTATATAGCCACTTGCGCGGCGATCGCCGACACCGACATCACCGACCGCCTTCGCGAAATCACCCAGCCCGCGCTGGTGATCGGCGGCTATCACGATCAGGCGACGCCGCCGGACGTGGTCGAAAAGCTCGCCGCCGCCCTGCCCCGCTCCGATTTAGTCATGTTCGACCGCTCCGGCCATCTTCCTGCGGTAGAGCAGCCAAAGGTATTTGCCCACACCCTGATGAATTTCGTGGAAAGGATCATCCCATGACAGAGACGTTCGACAAAGGCATGCAAGTGCGCCGCGAGGTGCTGGGCGAGGCCCATGTGGACCGGGCAGAGGCAGGCAAGACCGAATTCGACTTGCCGTTTCAGTCGTTGATCACCGAAAGCGCATGGGGAACTGTTTGGGCGTCGGAGCGGATCACCCGACGCGAACGCTCGATGTTGACCCTCGCACTGCTGGCCGCGACAGGAAATTTCGAGGAAATTCCAATGCATATCCGGGCTACCGCCAATACCGGTGCCTCGAAAGCGGATGTCGCCGAGGCGCTGCAACACGTCGCGATCTATGCTGGCGTGCCGAAAGCCAACCACGCGCTAAAGCTGGCCAAGCAGACTTATGCGGAAATGGAGGAAAGTATCTAATGACTGACCATGGACCACTGATTCCGCGCAACCGCGCGATCCACCCCGAGCCCTATGATCCTGGCTACAAAACGAGCGTCGCGCGCTCGCCCTTCCTGCCGTTGCTTTCGATGGAGAGCACTCCCTCGGAAGAGACTGGTCCGAGATTCGGCCACACGAAGCTCGGCGCGCTCGACAACAACCTGATCTTGAACTGGACAAAGGGTGCTGCTCCCGCCGTGGGCGAACGCATCCTGGTGCATGGCCGCTTGCTGGACGAGATGAACCGCCCGATACCGAACGCGCTAATAGAGATCTGGCAGGCTAATGCGGGTGGGCGCTACCGGCACAAGAAAGACACCTATTTCGCACCGCTCGACCCAAATTTCGGCGGCTGCGGTCGGACCATCACGGATGAAAACGGATACTACGAATTCTTGACCATTCGTCCAGGGGCTTACCCCTGGCCTAACCGTGCCAATGACTGGCGTCCGATGCACATCCACTTTTCGATATTTGGCCACAGCTTCGGCCAAAGGTTAATCTCGCAGATGTATTTCGAGGGCGATCCGCTCATCAATCACTGCCCGATCGCCGCGACCATCAAGGATCGCAGCCAGCTCGACCGGCTGGTCGCGCCGCTCGATTTCTCGAAATCGCGCCCACTCGATTTTCTCGCCTATAAATTTGACATTGTTTTGCGGGGTCGCCGTCAGACCATGTTTGAAAACAAGCTGGAGGGCATGTGAAATGGTTCAGAAACTTGAAACACTGATCGAAAGCGCCTCGCAAACGGCGGGTCCTTATGTCCATATCGGCCTGATGCCTACCTATGCGGGAAACGCAGGATACTATGACGAAGAGATTGGCACCACGCCTTTTCTGGATGAAAGCAAGGCCAAGGGTGAGATCGTTGAGATCGTTGGCTCCGTATTTGACGGCACCGGCTGGGCGATGCGAGATGCGTTGATCGAGAGCTGGCAATGCGATGCTGGGGGCGTGTTTCCGGGCGATAAAAGCGCCGATCCGGCCTTTACAGGCCATTGCCGCTTTGCGGCCGACGCGGAAAGCGGCGAGTTTACCTTGCGCACAGTCAAACCTGGCTCTTACCAGGGGCGCGGTGGAGTCGAGAGCGCGCCTCATATTTCCCTTTGGGTCGTCGCACGTGGGATTAACGTAGGTCTCAATACCCGGATCTATTTCGAAGACGAGGACAACGCCAATGACCCGTTGCTGATCCGAATCGAACAGCGACCACGGGTGAATACCCTGATCGCCAAGAAAACCGGCGACGGCAAGTACCGCTTCGACATTCGACTACAGGGCGAGGGCGAGACGGTTTTCCTCGACATCTGACCAGATCGGGAAAAGCGGCATCATATAGATTGGTCATCCCGCGCTTTCGGCGCACCATAAGGAGCTCGCTATGAGCGCTTCAGTGTTTGAGAGTCCGTGGCTATCCGGTCTGTTCGGCGATGACGCTATGGCAGCGATCCTCTCTCCGGAACGGCATCTTCAGCACATGCTCGCCTTCGAGGCGGCATGGTCGCGGGCCTGTGGCCGGGCAGGACTGATTGACGCAACTCTGGCCGAGACAGCTGCACAAGCAATCGAAGTTGCCAAACCCGATCTAACCGATCTTACCAAAGGTACGGCGCAGGATGGTCTGCCGGTGCCGAGTCTGGTCAAACAGCTTAAGGCTATCGCACCTGAAGAAGCCGTCCACATGGGCGCTACTTCTCAGGATGTGGTCGACACCACGACAGTCCTGGTTCTGCGAGAGGCTTCATTGCTCATCACCAACAGATTGATTGAATTGGAGAAATTCCTCAAGGAGCTAGAAGAGCGGTTCGGGGATGAACCGTTAATGGGGCGCACAAGAATGCAGGCCGCCACGGTGATCAAGGTACGTGATCGGGTTCTACCCTGGCGCCTGCCTTTGGCCGAGCATCGGGTGCGGCTGGATCAAATCCGTCCCCGTATCGAGCGGGTACAGATTGGCGGGGCCTCCGGCGACCGCAAGGCTCTCCGAAATAAGGCGGATGAAGTTGTCGCCGATGTCGCCAACCAGCTCGATCTTGCGCCGACTAAAAAGGCCTGGCACACGATGCGTGACGGGATTGTGGAATATGCGTCTCTGCTTTCAATGATTTCTGGCACTCTAGGCAAGATTGGGCAGGACATCGCCCTCATGGCGCAGCAAGGCATCGGTGTGATCGCGATTTCAGGAGGTGGTACCTCGTCCGCCATGCCTCACAAGAACAACCCGATTGCTGCCGAGCTCTTGGTGACGTTGGCACGGTTCAATTCGGTACAGGTCTCGGCTATGCATCATGCCTTGATCCATGAACAGGAACGGTCGGGTGCAGCCTGGGCTTTGGAGTGGATGGTCCTCCCCCAAATGCTGATGGCAACCGCGAGGGGGTTGGGTGCATGCTGCTCGCTCAGTCAATCAATAACAAGAATTGGTGAAGCGGATACAAAAATTTAACAACTATCTTGTTTGATGGCCGTGTTCCTTCGCAGGTCACAAACTTTGTTTGTTCCGATGGAGATTTGCAGCCGGGTATACGTCGTCCGGTCCATGCGAAGCTGGTTGCCGTCGGTCGTGTCTCGGAGTTGGTGGAAATTTGAAGGCGGCGTAATCTCCGGGTGAACATCCACCCACCCAACCGGCGGCAGCAACCGCCAGGGAGATCACGCCATGACCAAGAATACCTATACTTCCAG
>NZ_JBDOQR010000047.1:0-38971 GCF_039839315.1 Phaeobacter sp. CAU 1743
GAAGGATTGGGAAAAATCCATCGCCAGCGCGGCAGCTTGGGTCACAATCGCACACATCCGCCGCGTCACGCGGATGCTCGCAAGACAATGAATTCACTCGAAAAGTTTTGAATCAGACTCTAAGGCTATGAGCAGTCAGACCATCAAATCTAGCCTTTAGCCACTTGTTTAAGGCATTGGATGCATGTGTTGCCCGGCAGCCATCCTCATGGATGTAACGAGGATATAGCCACCCGTCGCCAGACTGTCGGAGAGCCGCTCTCATGGCCTCCAGCCCGTAGCCCACCAATGGCAAGGATCGTTCGCTGCCGGTCGTCTTGAGCCGTCTCATGGGATTTGGGCGTATGTGGATGACTACTTAGGCGAGTCACTTGAGCTGGGTTTTGTTGCTGCACACGGATGAATGGGGCAGCCAAGAAATAAGCAAGCCCATGAAAGAAACGTGTGTGTCCAGCGTGTGTGGTTTTGTGTGTGGTCACCCAATCATAAGCCATTGAATCTTATGCAAAAAGCATGGGTGGCGGAGACGAAGGGATTCGAACCCTCGAGACCCTTCCGGGCCTACTCCCTTAGCAGGGCCGAAGCCCTGTCGAAATAATGTATTTATAACAGTTACTTATTTTACTCTTCGAATTGTGTTTGCCAATTTTTTGCCAATGACATCTGTCGCCCGTTCGGCTGGGTCATTGGTGTGGATGTAGGTTTCATCCACCAGGCGGACCGATTTCCACCCTCCAGCATCCGCAATCGATCGCGCTGACCATCCTTCACGTTCGAGCGCCGTGGCGAAGCTGTGCCGGCCGGGCTGATGCGTTCCTAGGTATTCAACCCCCGCCTTTTTGCAGGCGCGTTTCAAAGTGCCATAGATACTGCGCCGGTCGCTGTATCCGAAGACCGGCGCGTCAGAATCGTCGGGCATAATTTCGCGCAGTATGTCCAACAGCATTGGCACCAGATGTGCGACTGCGGCTTCCCCATTCTTTGTCTTCTGAATGTGCGCCGTTGCGCCATCCAGGTCGATGTCTTCAGGTGTGAGTGACACTGCATCACCCACCCTGCGCCCGGTCGTGTTCAGGAACAGCATCAGCGCGAACATATTGACCGGCAGATGTGGCTGAAGGGATGCAAGGTATTCGTGCCCGACCGCTTTGCGTTTTGGTTTTTCGACGGGGAAGGCGCGCACTTTGATCGGCGCACACCAGCCTTGGTCATGGGCGTAATTGATAACGGCGCGCACCGGCGTGATGCCCTGGCGGTTGCGGGTTGCGTTTGAAGCTGTTGGGTAGGCTTTCTTCGCTGCGTCCCGAACCACGCGCGGTGTTATTTCCCGCAGTAGGGTTCCAGCCAACTGTTCCGTCATCTTCACCAGAAAGCGGGTGTCGCCATCGTCTTCCGCATAGGCAAGCGCCGCTTGGTCGAATGTGACAACAGATTGCGGGCCATACAGGTCGACTGCCCAAAGCTTGGCTTCTAGGTTCGCGCGGAGTTCTTCTGCGCGGCGAGCGTCCTGAGTCTTAAGAGCGCGTCGGATTCGTTTGCCATCGGGGCCGGTGCCGTGGGCATAGGCCCATCCGTTGTTCCATTTGATCTGCAAGCGCATTCCGTCAAAACCTTTCGCATCTGGAAGATATTTTCTCGGTAGAAAACCTTCCTGTTGCCGCGCAACTCGTAGTGGATGCCTGCCCTGACTTCAGATCCTTTCAACGCTTGATCCAGTGTGCTGCGCGATATTCCTAGCGCATCTGCGGCCTGAACGATAGTCAGTGGCCGCATTGCCCAAGATGGCGCGGACGTGCTGGCGTTTTTGGCGGCGGCTTCTGGCATGGTCAGCTGGTCACAGATACGAATTGCAGTTCACGGTTCGGGTAGGCCTGAGCGATGCGCGCTTCTGCGTCTTTCTTGGACTTGGCCCGTGTGACGTGCTGGACCTGGCCAACACCAGACACGATGACTTTCACGATGAAGCGTTGCATGTGTCTTCCTTCTTGATCGATGTTTTCCAATGGAAGCGGGCGGCGTCGGCTACGGCATCCGCGATGATGTCAGCGGTGTCGCGGGCAATGCGGCCTGTGCCGTCGCAAAGGTTGCAGGTCATGTCCGCACCCCTCTGCCGCCCGAACGAAAATCCAGCAGAGCGGTTTCCCGGCGCAGCTGGCATGCGGGGCAGTTGAAACCGTTGCTGTGCAAGAACTTATTGGGCATCGCGCCATTCCTTCAGACCAGGACATTCTGGGCGCATGGTCCCGCCCGGACATCCGCAGCTGGGCCATTCGGGGCAATCGAAACTGGCGGTGTTGTCCACCACCAATCTGGGCGCGCACGGTATTTTGTTTTCGTGAGTGATGGCATCCGTGCGCGCCCCGGTCCGGGCTGGCCCCAACAGCCCGCGGCAAAGTGTTCTGAAAAATCCGGGGACGTGGGATGCCACGCCCCCGGCAGGTTGCCCGACCCCGGAGGCAGAATCACAGGCAGTGTTCAACGGGGTCGGTTTTCGAGTTGCAAACATCAGGCCGCATCCCTTGCCGGAAGGCCCCGCAGGATGTTGCGCGCAGCGCGCATCCAGTTGTCGGGCAAGCGCTCGATGTCATCGGCAATGGCGGGGACGCCAAAGAGCGATATTTCATACAGCACGGGGCTGTAGTCGCTGTGGTTCTTTGGAATTGACCAAGAGCCGTTGTTGACACACAGGTTTTCCAGTTGAAGCAACCGCGCTTCAGGGCTGACATCGCTAAGCAGAGTCAGCGCGGCCTGAATGCGGGGGATGTCGACATCGTGTGTCATGCCGCCACCCCCGTGATTTCTTCAAGGGTTTTCCGCGACATCGAAAGGGTGTGGCCATAATGCCGTTCGGCTTCGACGTAGCGGCGATAAAGGTCTGGCTTCAGCTGCGCGGCGGTGCGTAGGTCAGCTGCAGATGCCATGATGCAAAAACAGCATGACAGTCGGGTCATGCCCGCAGCATAAGCCCAATGTGGTTCCTGTCCGGCGTCCCGGATCACCTGAAAGACTTCGCTTTCGGTCAGATCATGGATGGGAAGCCAATCATACCATTCCCGCCCAGCCTTCGAATTGCGTTGTGAGAACTGGAACACGGTCTTTTTCGCTCGTGAGGCGCTTTCTTGGGCGCGCATGCCCATGCAGTTCACCACCAGACCACCGAATTCTGGGTGTGCCTTCAGATAGCGCCGCACTTCACGTTCAATCGGTCCACGCTTCAAATCGGAAGTGCATTGCCGGTTTGCCGGGCTTGGGAACATGCCGCGCCGTTCGACCATTTCAAAGAAGCTGGTTTTGGCGACCGCTGTGATAATTGGGACATTGCCCGCCGTCGCACGGATGTGGTCAAGGTTGCCATCCCATTCCACATCGCCCAGGTCTGCATGCACAATCAGCATCTGATTGTCGGGGATGCCCGCTTGCTTCAGGCGCACAAGCATCGCTTGACTGTCTTTGCCTGCAGAGTGGTTCACAACAAAGAGAGCGCCGCGCTCGATCATCTCTGACACCTGTGCCGGGATCATGCTGCAGCCCCCTTCAGATGTGACAGGATTTCTGCTGTGCGTTCTTCCAAGGTGGCCATGCGCACATTGGCTTCGGCCAGTTCATCACAGGCGTGTTGGGTCAGGCCCTCGATGCGTTCGACGGGGTCATCATCGACGCCCGTGGCTGGCAGGGCTGGGTCAAGACGTGCTGCAGTCCGGTAGGCCATCAATTCGCCGCAGATGTCAGGCAGCACCATGACCAGCATCGACTGGAATTCTTCGGAGATAACACCGCGCTGCCAGTCTGGTTCTCCCTTGGCCAGCATGCGCAGGTTTTCATCGGTCACCAGTTCACACGGAGTGAGTGGCTGAACCGGGGGCGCGGCTGCGATGGTACGTAGGTCTTGCTGCATGGAAGCCTCCTTTTTGAGAAGGCATAGGGTAAAAGATTACCAATTGTCAACCGAATAGATAATTTATTACCAATGGCGCGATCCACATTGCGAATCTACGCGAGAGCGAGCCGCAATGAACGTCCCGCACAGGTTGTGCGAATTTAGTGAAAGGATGTTCTATGTCTGAGGTGGAAGAAAAGAAGTTCCAGGCGGCAATTTCGCTGCTGAATGATGCCGAACTGATTGATCTGGCTTTCAGTCTGATTTGCTCTGACGGTCAAGCGCTTGTTCGGCGCGTTCAAGCCAATCAAGGCGACGATCAGCAGGTAAAGACCGGAAAGCAGCAAGTAGGCGTTCCTCGATAACTGGCCTTGTGTCACCGAAAATGAGGCTTTGAGGGGTTCGGCCAAGCGCTTCCGCTAGGTCCTCGATGGTTTCGAGCCTTGGACTCTTTGAAGCGCCGCTGAGAATTTGCCGGACCATGCTTTCGCTGCCGCCTGCTGCAAGCGACAGGGCGCGGGCGGATGGTGCCCCCTTTTCATCAAGTGCAGCCCGCAAATTGGCGCGAAATTGGTCCGTTAAAGTCATGTGCCAATTCTCATGCGTCACAGGATGCTTGACAACGGATATAAATTACCCGATTAGTGGGTAATAAATTACCAATTGCTAAGGGCGCAAGATGCATGAGCGCAAGATCATCAACGACCTTATCGCAGAAATGCGGCAGTTTTCCGATGACACTGGTGTCGATTTGAAGACCCTTTCTAAACGGGCGACAGGCAACGCGGATTTTTTCAACCGTCTGGTCGGCGGGGGAGATGCAACAACAAGCGTTGTTATTCGTGTTCGCAATCACATGGAAACGAACCGGCCAGACATTCCTGCTGAGGTAAATGCAGCATGAATGAGCGTTCGGATCAGCCCCAAATTGTCGTCGTGTATAGCGATGGTTCGTCATACCCAGACGCTGACACGGTCAAGGGGTTGGCCGACAGAGGACTTTTGCGCGGACAAAGGTTCGAACAAAAGGGCGGACAGGACTTCGGACAAAGATCCGGGCAAGGGTTCCGTTCGGAAAATGTGTCCGCACAAAAGTCCGACAGCTTCCCGCATGCCGCACACAACGCGATTTTGGGACGGGGTGATTCGGTTCCTGTCTATGACCCGCACCGGGTTCACCGTGAATTTCCCGACCGCTGGCAGGCCTATATCCGGGCCAACTATCGCAACCTGAACCATGTGCAGCAGGTGTTTGGCGTGTCTGAGCGCACCGCGCGCAAATGGTGGAAAGGTGAAACCGGCGCCAATGGTGGACATGTCGCCATCGCGGTCAATGAACATCCCGTGGCCGCGCCGCGCATGTTGTTCGCGGCGGAGTGATGGCTATGGCGTGGCGCTCTTTTTTTTCTCTGAACCGGACAAAAGTCCGGGCTTTTGTCCGACCGGCTTCAGTCGAGGAAGGTAATGTCGGTCGCCACAATTTGCAGCAGGCCAAGCCTCATGCGCAAATGGCCGGTGACTTTGGCGCGACATCCACTGTCGGCATTGTAGCTGGATTTGCATTGTTCAAGGCGAACAAGCGTGTCGAAGGGCACGTTTGGGGCCACATCAAATTGCTGATCGCGGGAAACCATAAATCGAATTTCATCTTTGAAATGGTAGGTGATGGTTCCTTCGCCGGTAACCAACGTCCCGTTCAACTGCCCCAATACATCATCAAGCGAAGCGGGCTCTTCAGCCATCGCCGCACCCGGCAGCATGGCCAGCGCAAAAATCAATCTCTTCATCTGCAATCCCCCATTCTGCGAAATTCCCGCCACCATAGAGTGCGCTTGCGGGGATGTCAGCATCCGAGACCTGCGGGCACCGGCGCGTTTCGCGCGGGGTTTGGCCATACCGCAAGGGGGCGTGGCCGTCCGCATCCGAGTGCCCCCTTTACCTCCCTGTTGGACTGCGGGCGGCATCATGCCGGTGTCGCCCGCATTTTTCCGGTCGTCCGGGGGGGGGCATCATGAGCGCGAACCGTTCCACCGCTGTGATGCAGCGCCGTCATGAACCCCATGACAGCCTAGATTATTTCCCGACACCGCCTTGGGCCACGCGCGCACTGTGCGAACGGCTCATGGCGCTGTCACCGCTGCACCTGCTGCATGTCTGGGAACCGGCCTGCGGTGAAGGCCATATGGCCCGCCCGTTGGGTGAGTATTTCGACCGGGTCTACGCCAGTGATGTGCATGACTACACCGACGCCTTCCCGGCGCAGGATGATGTCTGCGATTTCCTGTGTTCGTGGGATCACCCGTCACGGTTCATGCCCACGCCCCCAGAATTCACAGGCGAGAAAGACGCGGTGGACTGGATCATCACCAACCCGCCTTTTCGCATCGGCGAAGAGTTTATCCGCACAGCCCTGATGCGCGCCCAGGTTGGGGTCGCAGTCTTTGTCCGCACCGCCTTTCTGGAAGGCAAGGAACGCCATCGATCGCTGTTCACGCCCACGCCGCCCGCGCTGGTTTTGCAATTCGTGGAACGGGTGCCGCTGGTGAAGGGCCGGTTGGACAAGGAAGCATCATCCGCCACCAGCTATTGCTGGATTGTCTGGCTGAAGGACGGGGCGACCGGCACCGCCTTTGACTGGATTGCGCCTTGTCGCAGCCGGTTGGAACAGGCCCGCGACTATCCGATTGCCGAAACCGAACTGGCCCCTGCGCCCTTGTTTGACGGGGGCGCGGCGTGACCCAGAGCCCTGTCGTTGCATTCGGGTTGAACGCCACCGCCGCCGCCATGAAGGCGAAAAGTGGTTCCTTTGGTTTGCGGGACCAACTGGACCTGGCGCGATCAGCACTGGTTCACGCTGAAACCATCCCGTTTTGCTGTTCTGAGGTCGAATTCTTTCTGGCCACTGTGAATGGAAGTCCTGCAGCAGCGGCGAACAGATTGCTGGCGTTTGCGCAGGCGCTGGTTCCCCAGAAGCTTCAGGAACAGCCTGAATTCGACTGGCAGAAACGGGCGGACCTGCAATGAGCAATCGAACCGCCTCTGCCGAACGCTGTCTGGTCGCCGCCTGTGCGCATCTGAGCATGATGACCGTTCGCAATGAGAATTTCCCGATGTGGGTCAGCATCATCCGCGATGTGCTGCCGGATTGCGAGGACTGTGCATCAGCCATGGCGCAGCTGAAGGCCGCGGCTGATGTGCTGGCCCATGCCGATCGCGGCAGACCGCAGGACAACGCCATGACCCGGCTTCGCTGGGAAACGGAACGCTATTTCGCCATGGCCGCAGCGCATCGGTTTGAGGCGTGGAAACAAGCAAAATCAGAGGGGCAGCGCACATGACATCCAAGGTAAAGCATATCGTCGGGCCGACTATACTGTGCCGCACAGGTGCATATTTCGACTTTGAAGACCCGGAATCGTCCGACTTCACGATCGAGGATATTGCGCACGGTCTGTCGAACATCTGCCGCTTCACGGGCCAGTGCCGAAACTTCTATTCCGTTGCCGAACATTCGATCCATGCCAGCTACATTGTGCCGCCTGAATTCGCCTTTGAGGCGCTGATGCATGACGCCCCCGAAGCTTTCATCGGGGACATATCCAAGCCGCTGAAGGGGTTGCTGCCGGATTACAAGCGCATCGAGGATATGGCCGAACGCGCGGTTCTGGGTCGGTTTGGCCTGTCGCTGCCGATGTCGCAGGCGGTCAAAGACGCTGACCTGAAGATGCTGAAGGCAGAACAGGCACAAGCCATGCGCAATGCCGACATTTGGCCTGCCGTTCAGGCGCTGGATGCTGCCGATGTCATTCTGAAGTTTTGGCATCCGATTGAGGCCAAGGGCCGTTTCCTGTCGCGGTTCAAAGAACTGGGTGGGGAGGTCTGATGGATACTACGCCCCTTAAACCGTTTGTTGAAAGCAAGCCCAAGACGCTGCCATTCTACAGTGGCGGTGGCGATGTAACGATTGGACAGTTTGGTCCGACCCGTTTCATCATCACTCTTAATCCAGACGGACACACCGAAGCTTCGTTGTCTCGTGGTTCGCCCTTGTGGCGCCCGACTGACAGTCAGATCGCTGCATTCTTCCGCCTTTGGGGATGTCAGCCCTTGTATGAAGATCCCCGTGCAAAACGCTGCCGCATGTTTGTCATGCGCGACACTCGGATCAAAGTTTATTGAGGGTGTCGGGATGAATTTTCAAGATGACCCACGGCTGATCGAGGCAAAGGCCATTCCGATGACGGAACTGGTCGACCGTCTTGGCATAGCGCGACTGAAACCGATGGCCAATGAACTGATTGGCCCGTGCCCCCTTTGCGGCGGGCGTGATCGGTTCGGCATCAATCTGCGCAGCGGGGCATTCCTGTGTCGCAAGTGCGACCTGCGCGGCGGTGACCAGATTGCGTTGACCATGGGCGTCCTGAACATGGATTTCAAAGGCGCGCTGCAGTGGCTCTGCGGTGACAAACCGGCGCAGCTGGATCAAGCGGAAATCGACCGCCGGCGCAAGCGCGCGGCAGAAGCTGATCGGAAACAGCAAGAGGCACAGGTGCGCTACCGCCGCAAGGCTATCTCTGATGCCCGTGAGATCTGGAAGAAAGCGCGGCCCGGCCATTTGGGCATTGTGCAGGCATATTTGGATGCGCGTGGTATCGACGCGATGTTATTTCCCGCACAGGAAATCCCGGTCGCGTTGCGCTTCATCGTGGATCATCCCTACGTCAAGAAAATCGGCCGGGAATACGTCACCGCGCATCGCGGCCCCTGCATGATTGCGGGCATTCTGAACATGGCGGGTGAGTTGACCGCGGTGCATCAGACATGGGTCGACATCAACCCGCCCCACGGCAAGGCCAAGATTTCACATGAGGGCGAAAGCCTGCCCGCCAAGCTGGTGCGCGGGTCGAAGAAATCCGGCGCTATCCGCCTGCATACGCCTGAAGGCGCTGACACGCTGGTGATGGGCGAAGGGATCGAGACCACGTTGACAGCACTGGTCGCTGACCCGTTCCCGAATGCTGCCTATTGGGCCGGTGTGGATCTGGGGAACATGTCTGGCCGGATGCAGAAGGTGAAAGGCCAGCGCTATTCCGGCCTGCCGGACATGAGCGATTCCGACGCCTTTGTCCCGCCGCCCTGGGTGAAGCGATTGGTGTTCATCATGGATGGCGACAGCGACCCGGCGATGACCCGCGCCAAGCTGGAATGCGGGCTGCGCCGGGCCATGGCCCTGCATCCCGGCCTTGAAGGCAAGATCGTTCACGCGGGTAAGGGTGTCGACCTGAATGATGTGCTGATGGGTGCAGCCCCTGAAGGTGAAGGGGGTGAAGATGGTTGATGTCACTTATCCATTCCCGGATGAAATCTTTGCCGCAGCCATTGGCGAGTTTGAGCATTCTGGCATTTATGTATGTTCCGAGTTTGCCACGGTGCCCCGATGGGAAGGTGACGAAGAGCGCGACCGCGATTGGCAGCGATATATCGACGCTGACGTTCATGACAGCCTGAAACGCTATCATGACCATATCGTTGGTCAAAGAGACTCAGAACTGCAGCGACTTCGTGCTGCTCTTCAAGAAATCGAAAATGGGCTTCCTACGGGTAGTTCGCTCTTGGATGGGCGTGATCCGCTTTGGCGAGACGCCTACAGAGAGTTGCAGCGCATCGCCCGATTGGCGCTGAAGGGGGGCGCATGATCGGCGCGACCTTCTGTTCCGGCATCGGTGCCCCTGAAGCTGCGGCCCCTTGGGTCGACTGGCGCTTTGCTTCCGAGATTGAGCCGTTCCCCCGCGCCGTGTTGGCAGAGCGGTTCGGCTACCGCGACCCAGACGCCCAGAACCAAGGCGAACCGCTGCTATGGGGTGACATGCAAACCGTCACGCCCGATCTGTGGCGCGCCCATGGTCTGCCGCTACCTGAACTGATCGTGGCGGGAACGCCGTGTCAGGCCTTTTCGGTCGCTGGCATGCGGCGCGGGCTTGATGATGACCGCGGCAACCTCACCCTGAAATTTGTGGAGATCGTGCATGACATCGTCGCAGCTAGACATGATGGACAGCTTGTTGTCCTCTGGGAAAACGTCCCCGGCGTCCTCAGCGACAAGTCCAACGCCTTCGGATGTTTCCTGGGCGCGATTGTCGGAGCTAAACAGCCCATCACTATCGCTGGAAGCTGGCCAAGTGCAGGTATGGTTGGCGGACCACGGGCAAGGGCCGCGTGGATCGTTCGGGACGCTCAATATTTCGGAGTGGCCCAACGCCGCCGCCGTGTGTTCGTTGTCATCGACTTTGGAAACCGGGTCGATCCCGCGCAAATACTATTTGAGCGCCAAGGCCTGCAGGGGAATTCTGCGCCGCGCCGAGAAACGGGGGAAGAGCCTGCCCAAACTCTTGATGCAGGCATTGGTCGCCGCCGCGGCTCAGGAATGAACCCAAATTCCCTTGCTGTGCAGGGACACCATGGCGATGTGGCGGGCACCGTGACCGCGAAATGGGCCAAGGGGCTTGGTGGACCGGCGGGCGATGAAACCCAGAACATGGTCGCCTTCGATTGCAAAGGCTCGGCGGTTCAACACGACACGGACGCGCCACCTTTGCGCGCTATGGGCCATGTCGGATCACACACCAACGGCGGCGGTCATGCAGCTGTGGCCATTCAGGAACGTGCCGTGTCCGAAAACCCAGATGCCGGGCCAGATGGCAAAGGTGTTCGGGATGATGACACAGCCTTCACGCTGGAAGCCCGCACCCAGCCGCAGGCCGTGGCCTTCAAGCCGTCGCACTACACGCGCGGCAAGGCTGGCGCGCCTTCGCAAGTATTCCCGCCCCTGACCGCCGATGCGGACAAGGGCGACCAGGACCCGATCATTGCCTTTGATCTGAGAGGCCGCGAGGGGGGGGCATTGCCCGAAGGGCCGCACGATACGGCCAACTTGCGCGCGGCCTCTGGCGGATCGTCGCGCAGCTATGTCACGGCGGGTCCGATTGTTCGCCGCCTGACACCAGTGGAATGCGCCCGGCTGCAGGGCTTCGAAGACAATCATTGTCAAATCACATACCGGGGTCGGCCTGCAGCGGACGGCCCCCAATACAAAGCATACGGCAATTCAATGGCCGTGCCCGTGGTCGCGTGGATCTTGGACCGTGTCCAAGCCGCTGTCGCGGCGGGCGATAAGAACTGAACGGGGCAAGGATGACAGGCAACATCGATCGGGAAGAGCAATTTAGACAAGCGGTCATGCTTGTCTGGGCCGAAGGCAAATGCTCGACCAGCCTTGTTCAGCGAAAACTGGCAATAGGCTACAATCGGGCTGCAGGTCTTGTCGAACGCATGGAAGCTTTGGGCATAGTTTCGGCGTCCAATCATGTTGGAAAACGTGAGGTTCGTAGCCCTGACGACATTCGTGCTGCATTGAACATCAGACAAGAAATTACAGATATTGCCGGGGAAGAGGCTGGCAAAATTCTTTTGAATGCGCTGGTAGAGGGGCTGCGAGCCCTTCCTGAAGAACCTAAAGCGCAACCCGATGGGCTGTCTGAAGTTCGTTCATCGTTCGAATCCGCTGAGGATGTCACCCCTGCCGATGGTCTGACGCCGCCTGATGATGGCCGCTTCGACGGGCCGTCTTACGGCGATGGTGGTCCGCCACCCCGCACCCCGGATTTGCCGATGCCCGAAATGGATGGGGCCAAGCTGCCCTTGAATGATACGGGCAATGGGCAGCGGTTCGCGCTCTATTGCGGCGATGATGCGATGTTTGTGCCCCGCGTCGGGTGGCACATCTGGGATGGCAAACGCTGGAAACTGGACCCGGACGGCATTGCCGTGCGCCGTCATGCGCAGACGATTCATGAGCGCATCGAGAAGGAAATTCCCCACCTTCAGTTGAATTCGGCTGAACAGCGCCGGGTCGACCGCCTGGAAACCATTCGCGTCGACCTGCGGGATTTCGACAAGACATTTGTCGACCTATCCGATGAAGAGCGCATCGAGAAGCGCCAGAATCTGGTGGCGGAAAAGGATAAGTTGAACTCTGAACTCTGGGGGCGCGGGTCGACCAGGCAGCGCCACAAGGCCTTCGCCAGATCAGCTGGCAACAGCAACGCCATTAAGAATCTTTTGGCGGAAGCTGTGACCAGCCTTCACCGCGACGTTGAAGACCTCGATGCCGATCCGCTGACAGTGAACACTGAAACCGGAATTCTGAGATTTGTCCGCAAGGATAACCCAAACTTTGGCGTTGCGGGTGCGACGGGATCAAGCCTGAAGTGTTTCGCTGAAGTCGAGATTGAAGAGCACATGCGCGTCGTGTCGATCGAAGGCAGGAATCGCCCACAGTACATCACCAAGATGATGCCGGCCGCGTATGAGCCCGACGCCAAATGCCCAAAGTTTGATGCGTTCTTAGAGCGGGTGCAGCCCGACCCGGCGATGCGGGCCTGTCTTCAGCGTTGGTTTGGCTTGAGCATGACCGGCGAACCGATTCAGAAATTTCTCTACATGTATGGCATGGGCGCCAACGGCAAATCGCTGCTGGCGGGTTTGATGCGGCGCATGCTGGGCGATTATGCCACCATGGTCCGCATCGAAAGCTTGACGGGCAAGAACCGTAAATCTGGATCAGACGCCACACCGGACCTGATGCGCTTGATTGGCGCGCGCGCGGCCATCACCAACGAACCTGAAGAAGGCGAACGCCTGCAGGAACAGAAGGTCAAGGAAATGACCGGCGGCGATGAAATGCTGGTGCGGAACCTGCATTCCGACTTTGTCGCCTTCACGCCCTATTTCAAGCTGACCTTTACCGGGAACCACAAGCTGGAAATACGCGGCACTGATGACGGTATCTGGCGGCGTCCGCTGTTGTTTCCGTTTGATGTCCAGATCCCGGAACATGAGCGGGATGAAAAGCTTGGCGACAAACTCTTCGAGGAAGAGCGGTCGGGCATCCTGAATTGGATGATTGCAGGTCTTCTGGATTATCTGGAAGGCGGGCTGCAAGAGCCAGCACAGGTTCTTGAGGCAACAGAAGAATATCGCAAGGACAGTGACCCGGTGGGCGACTTCCTTGCCACTGGCTGTGAGATTGATGGCGGGACGGATTTCCTTGCCGCCCGTGACCTTGTCGACGCCTGTTACCTCTACCTGCTAGAGAACACCGCCCACGCATGGCAACCAGGCAATCTGCAGCGCAAGCTGAAAGAGCGCAACGGCAAGTATATGCATCCGGCCACAGGCAAGTCCTACACGCGCCACAAGCGGAATGGGACTTGGGGTTATTCTGGCATTCGTTTGACAGACGATATGCGCAACCGACTGGCAGATGCGCCACGCGACCCCAAAGGCCTGCCAATGTTGCGAAAAGATGGAAGTAGCGGTTCTTCGCCGCACTCCGAGGGCTACCCACTGTGACCCGCCGGGCGGCACATACGCAAGCCGACGCCGCCCGCACCCCGCACCCCTACAACTATATTCTTCGAAAATCGGGGCAGCTTTCCGACTTCTGCCCCGTATCGGGGCGCAATTCCCAAATCCACCTGTTGGGAAAAAATATTTGGTTTCTGAGATTTGTGGCTGTTTCGGGGCGTTTGGGGCGCTTGGGGCAGAAAAATCCGAGTTACGTGCGCGCGCGTATTCTGGGGGGTCTGGGGGGGAGATGTCTTGCGTATAGGTCGCGCCCTTCTGCCCTATCTGCCCCGCGCGCCCCGCCAGACGGATTGCGCTCATGTTTTCAGTGGGTTGCCGGTCTAGCGATTGTTGTGGGGTTCTGCCCCGTTCTTTTGCGTTCTGCCCCGTCTGCCCCGCCATTCATCATTCGAAATCAACATCTTGGTTTCTCTTCATTCGAAACAACAAAATCTAGAAAATAGAGGTCAGGCATGAAGTTAAAGAGGGTCGAAAAGACGTGCTGTGTGGATGAAACAGGGGCCAAGCTGGCCTTTCATCTTTGCTGCCCGAACTGCCGTAAAGAGTTGGCGCAAGAGGAACGGGCGCGGCTAATGGATGTGGGGACGGCACCGGATGGCTGCAGTTCTGAGATTATCACGGCCCCTGCGCGCGGCCCGCTTGCCCCGTTCCGTGAAGCCTATTGGCATGAGAAAGACGGCCAAGGTGAATGGCGGCACGTTCCCTATCGGTCGGGCTGTCCCGGTCAGGCGCGTGACATCTTCGACACCATGGCAGACCAGGCAACGCGGCGGGGCGGTGATGCGCCATTCACGGCGGCACAGGTTGGCGCGGCCCGCGACTATCGTGCCCTGCATGAGCGGGTGCAGTCTGCAGGCGTAAAGTGTTCCAAGGCTTTCGATGTTCAGGTTGGTGGTCAAGGCCGGGTCGACTTCATGGATGCCTATATCCGCGACACTGAACGACTGGCCATGTTCCATGACGCTATCGGCAGCGTGATTGCCAAGGATATGAAGCGGGTCGGCCCCGACAGGGCGCAGCGCGTCATCATCACCGATGACATTCTTGCCCATGTCGACAAGCGCATCATCACGGTGCGAACGCTGGTGGATGACGTGTGTATCAAGGAGCGCGCCCTGAGCGACGTTCTGGGGGCGCATGGCTGGTCTGTGACTGGAAAAAACCGAAAAGCCCTTCGGGACGCCCTGTGCGCCGCTCTGGGGCGTATGCAGGGCATTTGAATAGCGGGGATACAAAATGTTGTTGACATAAGGACCACCGAATGATTCTAAATAGCTATCATCACGAGATGCGCCCGCAGGAAACTGTCGGGCGCTTTCTTATGGGCGGCTTCCCCGGTGAAACCTATGAAGCCGCACCCGATGCGAACCGTAGCACAGCCGATGGGAACGGCACTGGGGAGAAGGCATCGGGCCGCTGCAGCGGACATAGGAGGCAACTGTCCGGGCCTCAAACATGACTGCAGTCGAAGCTGGCGCACCCAAAAGCCAGCAGGGCAGAGAATACCTGAGAGGCATCCCGCCGGGTCAAACCGGAAGCCAGATAACCGCTGGGCCAGTAAGTCGGCTGATACCGCAGGCAAGTGGCGCTGCCCTTATCGGGATAGGGGCAGTGCTGCGAAGCTACGCGATAACCGGAAAGTTTGATGACGTTCACACTCAATTTTTATTGGTGGATGCTGCCTTTGGCGATCACCATTGTTTCTGCGATCCCTGCTTCTCTTTATAAGCAACGTGGGGACTATGACTTTGGTGGCGCAATCCTCGGCTTCGTATGGTTGGTTGCATCTGTTGTCGCATGGTTGGTGGCAATCATCATGCGGTTAGCGGCATAGGTCGAATTCGACAATGAGCCCAACTCTCACCTTGGATCACAGCGATTTGACGCGCGGTTTGACCCATCTTCAGACTGAGCAAGCGCCTTACGCCGCTGCCCGTGCTTTGACAGATACCGCTTGGGGTGCCGCGCGTGGCCTGAAAGGTCACATGGATGAAGTGTTCGACAATCCGACCGCTTTCACCCGCAATGCGTTTCGGGCCATCGGTGCCAAGAAGAACAATCTTGAAGCGCAGGTGCTGCCGAAGGATCGTATCGCGGGACGGCACTATCTGTTCACTCAGGAAGAGGGTGGTGTTCGCCCCCAGACAGGTATCGAAAAGCTTTTGCAGCGCCATGTCGCGTTCGATGGCGTCCTGCAAACTGTCGTTCCTGCCGATGACGCAAAGCTTAATCGCGCAGGCAACCTGAGTTCAGCGCAAATCCAACGTCTGCTGTCTGGACTGGGCGCGCAACGTGATCGGCATCAGAACACCACGTCTGCATCCAGGTCGCGCCAGAAGTCGCGCGAGACTTACTTTGTGCCGCGTCATGGTCTCGCTCCGGGTGTCTTTGCCCGTCAGTCGAACGGTCGCCTCAAAATGATCTTGGCCTTCACCGCGAGTGCAGCGCGCTACCGCAAGCGCCTTGGCTATGAAGAGTTCGTGACGGAATACATGGATGAGCATTTTCCGGGGTCATTCTGGATGTGGCTGGATCGAGCAATGGCGAGCCGCAAATGATATCTCGGGTCCTTCCTGACAACCTTCGTACACGGGTAATTTGCGCCCTGTTTCGTGGGATTTTTTCGGTTTCCCGAAACGTCTTGGGTTGTGGTTGTTGTTGTCGTTTGGGGTCGGCCCATGACTGAGACGATTGCCATGCTGAGTGAAGCGGATTGGCCGGGGCTTACGGCGTGGCTGCAAGACCATCCGCTGCCAGACGGCAATGACATGGATCTGAACATGTCGGAGCTGGCGACGGTATTTGGGGTCTCGACCAATACCGTCAAGTCCTGGCTCACCCAGCCTGATGGGCGCATGCCTTGTGTTGTCCGCGGCGGCAATGGCCGGGAATATGTCCTGCGGTTGTCATGGTGCTACGCATGGCGGCAGCATCAGGACACGTTGAAGAAAAACAGGGCGCAAGATTTGGCGCGTCTGCAAGGGCAGCTATTCGGGGTTGAACCTGACCAGGCCGACCAAGGCCTGTCCCCGAAACAGGTGCGCGAGGTGGCCGAGGCGAAAATGAAGCACGCCGAGGCAGCGCGGATGCTCGGCACCCTGACCGAGATCGATGACGTTTACAGGTTATTCGACCAGGTCTTCGTCAAAATGCGCAACAGCGCCATGGGTGTGTCGGATCGGCTCGAACGCGAACTGGGCCTGACCGCTCCGCAGGCGCGGCAGGTCGATCGCGCAATGGAAGAAATGCTGAGTTCTTTGATTGAGGAACTTGAAGAAAGCGTCATCGGGAAGGGCTTCACGCCGAACCTTGAAATGAACGCGCAGCTGGTGAATGAGACATGACTTACGGTCGTTATGATTTCCAGCCGCTGCCGCCCTATCGTGATCCGCGGGACGCACTGGCCAAAGCGCTGCCATCACTTGCCCCGCCGCGCAAAGTATCTGTGGTTGAAGCGGCCGAAACGTCTATGCGGGTCAACATTAACAATTCATGGACGCGTTTCCGCCGGGACACCGTGCCATACATGATCGAGCCGATGAACATGGCAACGTCTCGCGATTATCGCGCGATGGTTTTTGCCGGGCCATCACGGTCGGGCAAGACGATGTTGCTGAATGCCATCCTGGCTCATGCGATCACTTGTGACCCGGCGCGGATCGGTTTCTACGTCGATGAACGCGCCACCCGCGACAGTTATGAACGCAACACGTTCTCTCCCATCGTGCGCAATTCACCGGACCTTGCTGCGAAGCGGGCCAGTGGCCGGGGGTCCGACACGATCGACAGTAAGATCTTCGTGGGCGGAACGCATATCACGTTGGACCCTGTCAGCGGATCACGCCTGCAAGAGCGTTCTTTGGGCAAAGCACTGGGCACAGAGTTCGACCAGTATGGCCCCGATGTCGATGGCGAAGGTGAGCCTCTGAACCTTATGCTGGCGCGCACCTATATGGCCGGGTCCCGCGGGATGGTGGTTGTTGAAAGTTCACCACGCGCGCCGGAAATGGATGAAAGCGTGGTTAGCGCTGACCCCCATGTCGCACCGAAGGTGAAATACGGGGTGTTCTCGCACTACCCCAACACCACCAAGGGGCGTCTCTACTGGCCTTGTCCCTGCTGCGGAACCCTCTTCGTGCCGAACTATGACATGCTGATGGTCCCCGATAGCGCGGATGACCAGGAAGCAGGTCAAGCTGCCAATATGCAATGCCCGAATTGTCGGGATTTGATTTCGCCGGATCACAAACTGGAAATGCTGGCCGAAGCGATTTGGCATCACATGGGCGTCGAGGGCAAACCAGTCACCCTTCAAAGCGGCGATGTCATCGAAACCGATATGCTGGGATATTGGCTAGACGGGACACAAGCCGCGTTCATGCCATGGGCCGACATCGTGGTCAAAATGCGCCAAGCGGAACGGGCATTTGAAAGCACCGGCGATGAAAGCCAGTTGCGGTCGGTAGTGAATACGCGGATCGGCACGGCATACCGGCCCCGCGCAGGCGGTGGCGGTGAAATCTCGATTGATGATCTGCGCAAGAAAGCGGAAGCCACGCCATCACGTCAGGCCGTCGCGCCTGAGTGGACGCGCTTCATCACGATTTCTGTGGACACACAGGCAACCTATTTCAGCGTTGGCGTCACGGCTTGGGGGCTGGACGGTCGGCATCAGCCGATTGACCGATTTGATTTGAACACCCCGCCGGATGGACAAGACGGCCCAGCGAAGCGGGTTCTCAAACCCGGATTGTACGCCGACGACTGGGCCGTGCTGGATGTCTTGGAAACGATGCGCTGGTGTGTCGATGGCTCGGATTGGGAGTTGGGGGCCGTTGCCGCGACCGTCGATATGCAGGGCGAACGCGCGACCACTGACAACGCCTATAAGTTCCTTCGCCGCCGCCGGGCCGAAGGCAAGGGCACGTTTTGGCACCTCTCGCGTGGGCGGGGTGGCGAGCATCGCGACCGTGTCTGGCAAGCGCGCCCGGAATCAGCGTCCAGCAAGTCAAAACGCCGTCGAGTGGCAAAGGACATCGTCATTCTTAACATGGCGACGGATCGCTTGAAGGACGCTGTATCCGCAAGCTTGGTGATGACCGAGATCGGACCAAACTACTGTGCGATTCCCGACTGGATGACGAAGGATCAGTTGCTTGAATTGACCGCCGAACGGCGAGATGACAACGGCAAATGGGATAAACGCCCAGGCTTCGTGCGGAACGAAAGCCTTGATCATTTGGTGCAGGCCCGCGCGACGTTCATCATCATCGGCGGTGAGCGGATCAACCTTGATGCGCCGCCAGACTGGGCGCGCCTTGATCCATCCAATCCGTTCGCACGGTTTGTGGGAGAGGCGGAAACAGCACCGGTTCAGAACACCCCTGAGCCTTCGACAGCTTCATGGATTCCGAAACGGGAGAACTGGCTATGAGCGATGTAGCGACCCAGCTTGCCGCCTTGAAAGAAATGTACGCCAAGGGCGTTCTCAGCCTTGAGCAAGGCGGCGAGAAAGTAACCTTCGCGTCTGGCGAAGAGCTGCGCCGCCGCATCGGGGATCTGGAAGACCAACTGGCAAGCCAGTCCGGCGGATCGTCGTCAACCGGCTTCCACTACCCATCATTTGATAAGGGTCTCTAACACGTGACACTTCATTGGACTGACAAAGCGCTTGCGGTCGTATCTCCGCAAGCGGCCATGAGACGCGTGTCAGCGCGTGTCGCGCTGCGCAACATGACGGCCTATTACGATGCTGCCAGCACGGGCGGACGCACGGGGTCCTGGCGAAAATCACGGGGCGATGCCAACGCGGCGGGTGGTCGCCGGGCACGGCTGTCGTTCATCTCGCGCGACATGGTGCGCAACAACCCGATCGCGACCGGCGTTGTGCAGACCATCGTATCTCACACGGTTGGCAAGGGCATCATGCCCAAATTGGAAAACATCAAAGATGATGCACTTCTGAAGGCTGGCAAAGAGCGGCTGGAACGGTTCCTGAAATCGCATGCCATTGACTGGCGTGGCCGGGAAACTCTGGCAGGCCTTCAAAGACTGGTGGATGCGGCCATCGTCACAGATGGCGAAGTCTTGGTGATCCTGCACCCCGGCGCAAATGGCAGCTATCCCAAGCTTGAAGTTCTGGAAATCGACCATCTGGACGACGCCGCGTTTCGTGCAGGCACAGAGGGTGGCTATGTTCAGGATGGCATCGAGTACGATGCCGATGGGCACCGTGTCGCTTATCACCTTTTCGATGAACACCCCGGCGCCCAAGGGTGGATAGCGTGGAAGGGTCGCGCGGTTTCGCGCCGTGTTCCGGCCCAATTTGTGCTGCACCTTTATCGACAGGATCGGCCGGGCCAAGAACGCGGTGTTTCGTGGTTTGCGCCGGTTGCTTTGCCGCTGCAGGACCTGGCTGATTATGAGGACGCCCAGCTGGTCCGTCAGAAAATCGCGGCTTGCTTCACCGTGTTTCGCCACACCACAAACAAGAACGATCAGGTGCCAGCGACATTGTCACCCGGCGCGATCGTCGATGTGTCTGGGGAAGACGGATATGAATTTGCTTCACCGCCTGGCGTTGATGGCTATGACGAATTCACCCGCGGCCAGCTGCGCCGTATCGCCAAGGGGATGGGCATCACGTATGAGGCCTGTTCCGGTGATCTGAGCAAAGTCAATTTCTCTTCGGCCAAGATGGGCCGGATGGAGATGGATCGAAACGTCGAATCCTGGCAGTGGCTGATCCTGATCGCACAGTTTCTTGCCCCGTTGGGTCGCTTGTTCCTGCAGTCATGGGCGTTGGAACCCGCCTTTCTGCATCGTGCTGAAGAGATCCTTGCAGCGAATGTCGATTGGGTTCCGCCGGCGCGGATCCTGATCGATCCGGCCAAGGAAATTCCGCCTCTTGTTGAAGAGGTGCGGGCCGGTCTCAACAGCCGCCAACGTGCGGTGACATCTCTCGGACGCGACCCGGATCAAATCCATCAGGAACAGGTCGAAGACCAAAAACAGGCCGATACCGATGGCCTGATTTACGACAGCGATGGTCGCTACCACGCCAAACCCGCCCCACCTGTTGCGGGCGAAAAACAGGAGCTTGAAAACAATGAATGAACTGTATCTCTACGGCACCGTGGGCCGAGACTTTTGGGGCGAAGAGAGCTTTGGTGCCTCGGATGTCTCAGAGTTTTTGGACGGCGCGGAAGGTGACATCACCATCTATCTGAACTCGGGTGGCGGCTTGGTTCATGAAGGCGTCACCATCTACAACCTTCTGCGCGCCCATACCGGCCACAAGCGGGTCATCATCCAAGGCGTTGCCGCATCGATCGCAAGCGTTATCGCCTTGGCTGGTGACGACATCGTCATGGGCGACGGAGCCATGATGATGGTTCACGACCCCGCACAGTGGTTCATCGAAGGCCGCGGCACCGAAGATGAACACCGCCGCGTTGCAGACGGTTTGGGCAAAGCCGCGCGCAACATGGCAAAGCTTTATGCGCGCCGCACCGGCCTATCCGAGGATGCGGCGCGGGACATCATGCGCGCCGAAACTTGGATGGATGGCGATGAAGCTCTGGAAAAGGGCTTTGTCACGGAACTCGCCCAAGACCCCGATACCGACGCAGAGTCGGTGGCGTTCGATTACTCGCTCTACAGCAATGCGCCCGCCTCGATGAAAGCTGCAGCGCGCCGCTTCAAATCCAAGATTTCTCAACCGGCCCTGGTGGCCATGATTGCGGGCATGCCCGCGCAGCAAAGGAGCCAGACCATGGCGAAAAAACCAACTGCAAAGAAAGGCGTCATGCGCGCCGGTGACGATACCATCAAGGCGGGGGATGACGACGACACCATCGTCTCAGCAACCGGCGATGACACTCTGGAAGGAGCGGATGACGACACCGGTGCGGGCGGCGACGATGACGCGATGACCGGCGCGGACGGTGATGACACCGTTGATGATGGCGCGTCGGATGATGACGATGACGACAGCCCGGCCACGGCGGCATCACTGATTGGCATGACGGCATCGTTCGGCCTTCCGGCAGCGGTGGCGCAACACATGATCGCCAAGGGCATGACCGCGACCCAAGCTGCGGCTCACCTGGCGAAAGAAGTACAAGGAGAAAACCCGATGAGCACTTCGACACGTCGCGGTCCGGCCCGGACTGCGATCATTCGCGATGAACGCGAAACCATGCGGGCGGGCCTGACCGGCGCGCTGGTCGCGCAGATGGGCCGTGACCGCGATGTGAACGGGCCTGCCCGTCAGTTCATGAACATGTCGCTGGTGGAAATGGCGGCGCATGCCATCGGCCATACCGGCCCGACGCGCACCGCTGGCGAACGCATCGCGGTTTTCGAGGCTGCGGCGCATTCGACATCCGACTTCCCGTCGATCTTCGAGAACGCTCTGCACAAGCGTCTTCTGGCCTCCTATGAGGCGCAGCAGCCGACCTATCACTTGATTTCGGAGCGTCTGGATTTCCGCGATTTCCGGGAAGTGCCTCTGATCCGTGCCGGTGATTTCCCGGAACTGCAGAAAATCGGTGAAAACGGCGAAATCAAGCATGGCACGTTCAGCGAAAGCAAGGAAACCGCCATCCTGTCCAGCTATGGCCGTCAAATTACCATCTCTCGCCAGATGATGATCAACGATGACTTGGGCGCGATCGACCGTGTTCTGTCGAACTACGGCCAACGCGTTGCGCAGTTCGAGGACAAGACCTTCTATGCCTTCGCTCTGGCTGCAAACATGGCCAGCGGCACGGCGATGTTCCACGCGGACCATGGTAACCTGGCCACTTCCGCTGGTGCCATCTCGGTGGCGACCGTGGACAAGGGTATGCAGGCCATGGCCGTGCAAAAGGGTCTTGATGGCGATGAACTGGGTATCATCCCGTCCATCATCCTGACCGGTGCGAAGCAAACGCTTGCCGCAAAGCAGCTGATTGCAGAAGTCACGCCCGCGAAATCCAGCGACGTGAACCCGTTCGCCGGTGATTTCACCCATGTTCAGACCCCGCGCATCACGACCAACGCGTGGTATCTGCTGACTGCTCCGGGCACCGCAGGTGGCTCGAACTGGGTCCATGGCTTCCTGGAAGGGGCGGAGGGTCCGCGTCTGCGCACCGACGAACCCTTTGGCCGTCAGGGTATGGCCGTGTCGGTTGAGCATGACTTTGGCGTTGGCGCCCAGGACAGCCGCTACGGCTACAAGAACGCGGGCTCGTAATCCCAGCCTGAAATGAAGCTGCGCGCCGCCCTCGGCGCGTGATTACGAAGAGGCCCAGTTTTTGGGGGCCTTCTTCATTCATCAACCCAAAATCTTGGAGCAACCCATGAAAAACTACATCCAAACCGGTGAGAATATCACCATTACCGCCGCCGCGGCCGGTACGTCCGGCAATGGCCTTCTTTTGGGCAAGCTGTTCGGCATCCTAATGGCTGACGTGAAAGTTGGCGAAGAAGTCGAACTGAAGCTGGTCGGGGTCTTTGAATTGCCGAAGACCGAAGCGCAGGCCTGGACTGTTGGCGCGGCCATCTACTGGGACGACACCAACAAGGTCTGCACCACCACCGCGACCAGCAACACCAAAATCGGCCACGCGGTCGAGATTGCAGCCAATCCGTCCACGGTTGGTGTCGTTCGCCTGTCTGGCGCTTCTGGCTAAGGCGGCTTCGCGTGTCTCTGTTTGATGGGGTGACCGGATTGTTTGAAGGGGTCTTCGACTGTTCGGTCACCCTTCATCTGGACGGCGCTGATGATGTTCTGATGCGGGGCATCTTTCGCGAAGAGCCGGGTGAAGTCGCAGACTTGGACGGCAACGATACTGTCGTCGTCAGCCCGGTTCTGAAGCTTCGTGAAGAATTCGCGGTTCAGTTGGAGCGTGGTAGCCGCGTTTCGGTTTCTTCGCGTCCGGGTGAAGTGTTCATGGTCACTGCCATCTACCCCACCCGGTCGCCCGCGCAAGACCGCCATCATCTGGCCATGCTCACGGAAGTGGACCCGGCATGACGCACTATCGATCAGCCTTGCGGGCCGAGGCAAAGGCCATCTTGAAAGCCAACGCACTCTTCGCTGGCGCAAAACAGGTGCTTTCCAGTGCCAAGGTGGATACCGACAGCGTTCCGTGTTGGTCGGTTTCGACGCCAAGCGAAGATCGCGAAGAACTGAACCGGGATCACTTCCGGACAGACACCAATTTGGTTGTAGCGCTGAGCATCAAGGACGATGCGGCCTCGATCGAGGACGCGCTTGATGACCATTCTGAGACGATTGAGACCCTCCTTATCGAGGGTCTGAAATCAAACACCGGGGTCCAAAGCGTATTGCTCCGGCGGACCGAAATCAAAACCGGCCCCGAAGCCAAGCAAATCATCGGTTCCGTGATGATGCTGTTCGAGGTCACCGGATTCATCCAAGACGTGTAGAAAGGACCTGACATGACACGGCAATACTCCGAGGCCAAAGTTGGCCTTAATCTGGATCTTCAATTCCACATTCGGCACGGCGATCCCGCCGCAGTTTTCGAGATTATGGGGGCTGAAGATGTGGATTTCCCCGATCTGACCCCGCCCCAGATCGATGTCACGCATCAGCGCAGCCCTGGTCGCGTGGGTGAGACCAAGAATGGCCCGCGCGATCCACTGATCTATGAACTCCCATTGCAGTACTGGGACGGCCACGCGACCGAAGCGACACTGCGGTCGCTGATCGCTAGCGAAGAGGTGGTCGAACTGCTGATTACCCTTGGCACGTCTTTCCGGGGCTTCGCGGCGCGCATCCTGCACTTCGATCCGACATCCATTCCGATGAAGGACAAGGCAATGGCAGTGGTGAAAATCGCCATCATGGGCGAAATCGCGAACCCAGCTGCGCTTCCGTAAGGCGGCAAGATGCTTGGAAAGCTCACCCCTCCCATGATCGACATGGGGGGGCTGTATCAGTTCGAAAAAGCGACCCGTGTTTCGGCACCGGGCTTCATCGAACAACTGGTTCGTGCCGGTTCCGAGAACCCCGACGCGCCACTTGCACCTGACGTGGTCGAACATCTGACAGTGTTGATGGCATGCTGTTTCGGGTTTGCGAGCGCATCGCGAAAACGGGCAGTCAGGCTTCTCAGAAGGTCGCCTGATCTGGTGGCGCTGGCACTTCGAGAGTTCCTGGAAGACCCTCTGCCAACCCATTCGAGCGATTCACCATCAGACGACGCCCCGGCGGCTGAATTGCCATCGGTTTTGGACATGCGCGCGGCATGGTTGGCGTCTGGTGGCGAACCCGATGTCTTCGACGGCCTGAAGCTGTGGGAGCATTCACGGATTTTGCGGCAACAGGAAAAGCGCCAGCGCGCGGCGTTGGCCGATGCCGCTGTCGCGGCGCGTGTGGCTCAATCCAAGGAAGATCATTTCAAGCGGTTTGTCTCCGAGATGCTAGGCGACGGTCGCGCAAGGACGCCGCGTGAGTGGGTCCAGCACCTTTTCAATGCAACGGCTCACCTTCCGAAGGTGACACAAGAAGAACTCTCTCTGATGAAGGGGCGGGCATGAGCAAGAAAGTTGGAATTCTGCGCGCAATTTTGCGCCTTGATGGCGCGAAGTTCGACAAGGATGTCAAGCGCCAGAAGTCAAAGATCGCGCGGTTCGCCGCCTTTGCAAAACGGGTGTTCGCACCGCTTGCAGCAGCTGCTGCAGCCATTGGTTCGGCCCGCGCGGTCAAGGGAACCCTCGATACGGTCGATGCGCAGGCCAAGCTGGCCCGCTCACTGGGCACCACGGTCGAAAGCATGCAAGTGCTGGCACGCGCTGGCGAGCTTGCAGGCGTGGGTCAGGCGCAGCTTGAACAGGGTTCGAAGGATCTGTTTCGCAGGCTGTCGCAAGCCGCCAGCGGGTCCGGGGCTGCTGCCAAGGCGTTGGAGCGGCTGAAGCTCAATTCATCTGACCTGCTGAAGCTTCCACTTGATGAACGTATCGCCAAGATCAACGGGGCGATCGCGGAGTTCATTCCGAAGGCGGAGCAAGCCGCAGTGGCCGGTGCGCTTTTTGGCGAAGAGGGTTCCATCGCCATGACGCGGCTGGACCCGGCCACCCTTGCCCAGGCGGCTGAAGAGGTTGCGAAATTTGGCCGCGTGATTTCGGATGTCGAGGCGGCAAAAATCGAACAGGCCAATGACGCGATGTCTCGCCTTGGTCTTGTCGCCCGCGGCATCGGCACCGATCTGACCATTGCCCTGGCCCCCGCGTTGGAAGCAGCGTCAAAGACGCTTGCAAGCTGGACACCGACGATCCGCGCAATTCTGAATGGTATCCGGGATGCGTTTTCGGTTCTGCAATCCTTCGTCACATACATTTTCAGCAGCGGTTCGGCTGTTTCCAATTCCTTGTCGTCAATGGCCACTGGCTTCTGGGATGTGGTCAAGCGGCTTTGGTCGGGCATCGGGCGCATCCTTTCGGGACTGCGCGCACTGATCCAGCAGGCTGGGTCATTCGACGTTGTCGTCAGTCACCTGAAGGCAATTGCATCCGAGGTCGGAGAGCGCATTGGTCTGATTTTCCGTTCCATGGGCCTTAAGGTTCGCGGGACATTTCAATTGATTGCCGGGCATGCAATCCGGTCTTTGGGTGAGATCCTGCGGAGTGCAATGTCTTGGGCCGCGCGAATGGCTGACATCGCAATAGGTTCCAAAGATGCGATGGTTGCAGCTTTCCGCGCACTGCCAAACGCCCTTGGTTCACTGATGTATGAGGCGGCAAACGCAACCATCAGAGGCGTAGAGGCGCTAGTCAACGGCGTTGTGAAGCGCATCAACGCCTTTATCACCACGATCAACAACGCGATCGCTCAGCTTCCAGAATGGGCGCGTGGCGACTTTGCGGGCATTTCGGCTGTGTCTGAGGTGTCTTTCGGCGGTGTGGAAAATCCGTTTTCCGGCTCGGACTCAGTAGGTACAGCCGCCCGCGATGCGTTTTCGGCTGCACAGGGACAAAGCAACTTTGGCACCGGCGGATCGCGCCTGTTTGAACTGTCTGCCGGGATATTGGGGCGAGGTTCCGGCAACCGGGCAGCCGGGGCAATTCTGGCCGAATACGCGCGCGCACCCCTAAGTGCTCTAGAAGAACTGCGTCAGGCAATGGATGCGGCCCGCGAGGCAGAGGCAGAGGCCTTGGCCGAAACTGAAGATCTGGGTGCGGGTCTGGATGATCTGGGTGGCAGCGCAAACACCGCTGCCAATTCACTGGATGGCGGGTCCGCCAGTGGTGGCCTGTCCGCAGCGGCGAAAGCGGCTGTCGAGAAGCTGAAAACACTACGCGAAGGCGTCAAGGGCGTTGCGGACGAACTCGCTGGGGCCATCCTTCAGGGGAGAAGCTGGGGGGAGGTTCTTTCCAATGCGTTAAAGAAAGTGGCGCAGACCTGGCTGTCGCAAGGCATCGAAACAATCCTTTTGAAGATGTCCGGTCTTGGTGGCGGCGGTGGCGGCAACCTGTTCGGTCGCATTTTGGGCGGGTTGTTTGGTGCCCGCGCCATGGGCGGCGGCGTTCGCGCCGGGCAAATCTATCAGGTCAACGAGAACACCCCTCGATCTGAATGGCTCTTTGCCAGCGGGAATGGTGGGGTGCTTAACCACGGTCAGATGACCAGCGCCGTTCGACAGGCTCTTGGGGGCGGGAATTCGCAGCAAGCGCCTGGGCTGATGCGCATCATGCTGGGTGACGGCTTGAAAGCAGAGTTCCTGAATGATGCCGCAGCACAGTCCGCTGAAATCACGCGAATGGGGATCGAGGGTAATAACTCTGCGGTTCGTCAAGCGCAGCGTCGGGGGTGAGACAATGGCAGGTTTTGTGGATCTCACTTCGTCTTTGGGTAAGAAAATTCGCCACGACAATTTGCGACTTGTCGGACAAATTGCGGACTATAACCCCGGCATAGACGGTCGTGAGCAAGTTCTTTACGCAGAAAACAGGGTGTGGCAGGGAACGATCGAATTCCCACCGATGTTTGGCCGCGACCTTGCGCTTTTGCGGTCAGTTCCAACGAGATTGCACAATCGCGCAGGGATATTACGAATACCATTGTTGAACGTAGCAAGCCTTCAGCGCGTTTTTGGAGGTGCACACAAATTCCAACAATCCGTTGGTGTCCCGCAAACGGCCATTGATCAGGGGTACACAACCTTCGGTGACACCACGACTTTCAGTGACAATACCGGCTACGCTCTTCCAGAAATGGCACATGAATACCTGTCAGAAGACCTGGTGACTGGGGCAATGAGCGTCACCCTGGACAGCTATATCGGCCGGCATCTTGCGATCGGGGATCGCTTCTCGATCATGAATCGCCTTTACGAAGTCGGGAAAAACGATGATGGACGCATTCGTTTTTCGCCGCCCCTGCGAACCGCGGCGCCAACAGGAACGCTGGTGCGGGTGTCTGAGCCCTACATAGATTTGCGGCTGGCCGGTAACGCGGATTGGGACGTTTTCGTGAACCTCGGGACATATTCGAATCCGCTAACAGTTAATGTCGTTGAGGCTTTCTACAGATGATAGAATTCTTGGCGGCGCAGCCGGAAGAATACCGCGATCAGGTCATGGATTTGCTTGGCCGTGGCGCAGTGCAGATGGCGGTCATGCTGCATCTGGATTTTGCCACCGACCCGGTTTGGCTGAGTAATCGGAACATTCCGTTCACCGATCTGAAATGGGGTCACACTTGGGGTGCAGGCGGCGGTCTGCTGGTCGGCCTGCCGGAAGTGAACGGCGGCGACAACCAGCTGGCCCCGTTCCACGAATATCGTCTGGGCATGCCCAATGAATGCATCGATGCAGAAAACTGGGCGGCTGATCTGGTGCAGATGGTCGGGGATGTCGCTGAATACCGTGGCCGCGATGCGGGGCTCTACGGGCAATTGTTTCACCCGGACACAAGTGCTGTCGTCGGGCATCCGTTTGCCTTCGATGTCGGTCAGATGGACCGCATGACGGTGTCTTTTCCGCGCGGCGGTGCCATCGTCAGCCTGACCACTGAAAGCTTCATGGCCCGCAAGGGCGCGCCGGTCTACGGCATGCAGACCTATTTCGACCAGAAGCGCCGTCATCCGACCGATGAAGGTCTGCAGTTTGTCACCGAAGCGGGCAAACTGATCACTTGGACGGATTGGTAACATGCTGGCTGATTTCATCGAAAAGACCCGCTCTGATCCGTTCGAGTGGGGCCGGAACGATTGCGCCCTGTGGTGCGCATCGGCGGTCGCGTATGAAACCGGATTTGACCCGGCGGAAGACTTGCGCGGCACCTATGCCAGCCGGTTTGAGTGCCGCCAGATCATCATTGCGGCGGGTGGATTGGTGCCGCTGATTGCCCCGCGTATGGCGTGGCACGGTCTTTCCGATCTGGATGGCGACGGGGTTGCGATCCTGACGCTGGATAAGCGGCAGTTGTGCGGGCTGATCTTGGATGGTCGCGCAGTGGTCAAGCTGGAAAGCGGTCTGCGGGTCGCGGACGAATTCACGGTTCTTCGGGGGTGGTCATGCCGCAGGCCCTAGCATTCATCGCGCCAGGCATCTTCGCGGCGGGCGGAACGGTTGCGCTGTTCACTGCGGCGGGCGGCTTGACGATTGCCGGTGCGGTTGTGAGCATTGGTGGGTCATTGTTGTTGTCAGAGTTGACGCGACCGGATGTTCCCGATGCGGCTGCGCCACAGAACATCCAGACCAACAGCAAGAATGCCGCCGGGCCGCGAATCCGGCATTACGGTGTGGTAAAAGTCGGCGGCAATGTCGTGTTCCACCGCGCCAAGGAAGGGTTTTCCTATCGGGTTATCGTTCACGGGCATGGCGAGATTTCGAACATCCTAACCCGCTACCTGAACAATGAGCCAGTGGCGATTGATGGCACCGGCTTTGTCACCGATGAACAGTATCAGCATGGTGGTCGGTCGCGGGTGCAGCTGTTCGAGCGCATGGGGTTGGTGCCGGAAACGCACTATTCGCAGATCACTGGCGTATGGGATGAATGGACATCGGCGCATCGTTTGGATGGGTTGTGGTCCAGCCTGATCATCAGCGAAAGTGTTCCGCCTGAAGAATATCGCGCCATGTATCCGAAGAATGAACCGGATCTGGCCGTTTTGGCGGAAACCACAAAATGCCTTGATCCGCGCACGGGTCTGACGGGGTTCACCGAAAACATGGCGCTGGCCATACGGGACTATGTGGCGTCGCCAGATGGCTTCAATAGGCCCAATGCATTCGACAGTCAGGACATTTCTGATCAGGCCGACATTTGTGACCGCGACGTGGCATTGGCCGCTGGCGGTACCGAAAAGCTGTATCGCATCAGCGGGTCATACCTGTTGAACGAAAGGCCGCAGAACGTGCTGGGGCGCATGCTGCAAGCCTGTGCCGGGCGCATCCGGCTGAAACCTTCAGGCAAAGTTGGCTTGAAAGTTGGGGCATGGACAGACCCGGAATTCACGCTGACCTACGGCGACATTCTGGAAGTGCAGGAAGTGAACAGCGGGCCTGATCTGCTGGATCGCTACAATGAACTGCCTGCGCGCTTCAACAGTCATGATCTGGGCCATATCGAAGTCGATGCAGAACCTTGGCAGGACGCGAACCGCGTTGCCGAAGATGGTGAGGTTCTGACCGGACCAGACAAAAGCTTGCTGATGTGCCCGTCGCACCGGCAGGCGCGTCAGGTCATGAAAATCCACATAGAGCGCGATAACCCGAAACAGGAAGTCACGCTGCTGTGTAAACCCAAGGCGCTGCCAGCGATCTATGAAGACACCATCGCGTTGAACGTGCCGCAGCTGGCCTTGGTTGGCGATTATGAGGTCGCGCGGCATGCTCTGAGTTTTGAAAAGGGTCTGCTGAAAGCGGTTGGCTTGACACTGCGCAAGATCGATTCCGCCGCCTTTACCTTGGCGCTGGCAGAACAGGGAACTGTGCAGCAACTGCCCGAACCGGACACACCTGCCGGTGTGCCTTTACCGCAGAATGTGACTGCGGCGGCTGCAGGCATCCAGACGGCCACAAACACCTTTGTTGCTGGCATCGCTGTGGGCTGGCAGGCACCGCCAAGCGATGCGCTGTCACCGCTGCTGAAAGTTACCCTGACCGGGCAAGCCAACTGGCAGGATGTGTCGGTTGGCACGGGTGCCACTTCGGTGACCATTCCGGGCCTGATCGACGGTCAGGGCTATGACGTGTCTCTGGCGTTTGTCACGCCGGGGGCCATTGTTGGGGATGCGGTCACCATCACGAATGTGGTTGCGGCTGCGGTGACAGACCCGCCTTCACCGCCCACCAACTTGGCGGTTTCAGATGCAGGCGGCAGCGCGGCCTTGGTCGAAATGACCGCGTCGACCAGTGCCAGTTTGTGGAAAACGGAAATCTACCGCGATGCGGTTCTGGTTGGCGTGGTCTACGCCGGGCCGGGATCAGAAATCGCCTTCATCGACAGCAGTGGGGCGGGAACCTTCGACTGGACCGCGAGGTCGGTGAATGTGTCGAACATTAATTCAACCAGCGATGCCGGGCCAGTAAACGCCACCATCGCCTGATCATCTGAAAATCGAGAGGTAAGGACATGACCTATCCGCATGGCGGGGCAGGCCAGATTTGGCGTGACGGAAGCCCAACTGCGCACAACCCCGAAAAGTCCGAAATCCGCGATTGGGGCCTTGATGTCGAAGGCCGTATCGTGGCGATTGAAGCGGCAGTGACGGGCACCGCCCGCTACACCCGTGATACGCTGGCAGATGTGAATGCCATTGCCAGCCCGGCCACAGGTGACACCGCTTATGTTCTGGATGATCCGGGCAACACCGGCACTTATGAATATGGTGGGGCATCGTGGAGCCGGGTCGCTGATCTTCCGGCTTCGCTGACTGATCTTGGCATTTTGCGTGAAGAATTGGACGGCAAAAGCGACGTTGGCCACGTTCACCCGATCAGCGACGTGACGGGCCTGCAGGGCGCGCTGGACGGCAAGAGCGCAGACGGCCACGGCCACGCCATCGGCGACGTGACGGGCCTGCAGGGCGCGCTGGACGGCAAGAGCGCAGACGGCCACGGCCACGCCATCGGCGACGTGACGGGCCTGCAGGGCGCGCTGGACAGTGGCTTAAACCTAAAGGGCAGAATTCTTGCTGGTGAAAGCCTAGGGGATTTCAGAGCGCCGGGGGCGTATTCGGTCCAGACGGGCGCGGTTGATTTGCCTGCTGGCGCGCCTGACGGCGGTTTCCTGATCAACGTCGAGTTTGAAGACACCTTTGTTCGGCAGACCTATTTCAGCTATGCCACCGACTATCGTCCTTGGATCAGAACCGTGCGTCTATCCAACGGCTATATCGGGCCGTGGGTCAGCCTGCATGATACGTTGCAAGCCAATATTGACGATGGGTTGAACGGTCATTTTGTGGCTTTTCAAGACAGCCCTGTGTTGGATGTTGAGGCTGGCGTCATTCGATATGGTGCAGGGTATTTCCGCCGCAAAGACGGTGGTGTAAATATTCTGTTTGATCCGCAGGACATTGGATCGTCGTCATATGACGTTCCAATTTCCGGCGTCGTGTCTGGTGCGGTCATGCACTATTTGGATACCAGCGTTGATCCGGCACTCCAGAACCCGATTGTTGCCCTGAGTGGCGGCAATGTGATTGGCACAGGTAGCTCGCTTATCCCGTTGGGAATTTGGTATGAAAACCGATGGACGCCCATTATGGGAGGGCAGTTGCACGATATTCGAACGCCGAATGTTGACTATGCAACATGGTTTGTCTTGCGACCTATTGTTGTCGATCTGGATGACACTTTGGGCAACGGTAGCCCAACGGTCTACGTTCCGCGAAATTTGTGGATCAGCTATGCTGGAACGACATCCGGTAGCGTGACTGCGGCGAATGCGCTGTCGGATCGGTTGCCCGGAAACTATTGCGCAATTTCTGTGACTAAATCCGCGCTTGCGGACGGTGGGTCTGGGCAAACCCTTTATTGGGACTTCGCGGATCAAACGGTCAAGCGGGCGGTCCACCCTGACGCGCCAGTAACGGCTGGGACAAACGGCTACTTGCTGTTGCTGACTTTGACAGGAAGTCCCGAGGGCGTGTTCACATCGCCAAACGGACTTCCTGTTGTCGAGTTGACGCCCAAAACACATGTGGATGTGTTGGCGGATGTGCGGGCGTCTTTGTTCAGTAAGTTGCGTTCAGCGCACGTTACCTTGATCGGTGACAGTATCACTTGGGGGTTAACGGCGTCTGACAACGGGCCATCGCAACCGCGTAGCCATGCGCTTACAGACACTCGGGATGATGTTACATCATCGTCCTGGGCCAACAAATTTCGCAGGTGGGCTGCGAGTGTCGCGACCGGGTTGCGTGGCGAGACGTTGCCAGCTCCGGGTGAGAGCCTGCACACGCACAACGTTGAATGTGCGCCGTATTCAGACAGCGCATTTTCCGTTCTGGACCTAAGTCGAAAAGTGTTGGTTAAGAATGGTCAGCAAAACCGAGATGGTCCGCTGTTGAAGAGCCATCTTGACGTTCAGGCGGGTATCGGGAACCGCTGCGCCTTTGAGTTTGTGGGCACGGGATTCACGGTGTTTTATGCCACCCAAGGTGGCGATACGTGGACGATTGAGGTTGATGGTGTAGTAGTTGCCACTATTCCGGCAACCGGCAACTATGTCTGGCAGAATCAGGCGGTTGTATCGGGCTTGTCGTTTGGACAGCACGGGGTTGAAATCATCAACCAGTCAACAGCCAAGGTAATTCGTTTGGAGGCGGTTCGGTTTGAAAAGTCGTTACGCTTTTCCAATAATGGCCTGATCGGGACTAACTCGGAAGAATGGTTGCCTGCTGGTGCCTTGCTGGATGGAGGAGTTCCCGAGGAAACGACGCACCTTTTCGTTCAGTTGGGGACGAATGATCGAGCGCAGGCACCTGAGGCCACCTTGCCTGCTGGCGAGCTTAGGACATCCATCAATCTGCGCCAGATTGTCGAATGGCTAAAGGCAAACCGCCAAAACGTGCATGTCATCTTGATGGCTCCGCCTATGGCCACAAACGATGAACAGGGCGATGCGGTGACGTTTAATGCCAGCACCGATGATCTCGCCCGCGAAATCGCGCAACTAGCTGACGAAATGGGGTGCGGTTTCATCGACAACTACACCTGCACGAACTTAGAATTTGTCGATGGCGTATCGTTTCTGGCGGATGGTCTACACCCAAATGATAGCGGTCACACCGTCATTGCTAGAAACATCATTTCGGCCATCACAAACGCCTGACGTAGCGTTCTGATCAACGATTGGGGCGGTGAAAGCCGCCCCGGTACTTCGGCAAAATGCGTAGGCTGAGCCAAAGCCGGGCTGGGCGGAACATAACAAAATATCCCAGCGGTGAAATCACCGACTGAATGAAAAGTGGATTAGATATGGCAGATCAGACAGGACTGGTTCAGATATTTGCGAACCTGAAAGAGCAGATTGCGCTGCTGGCGTTTTCGGGGATCGGGGGTGCGTTCTTTCGCGCCGTTCTGGCCCCGGAAGAACAGTGGAAGCGCCGCGTTGTGCAGGGCATCAGCGGCGCGCTTTCAGCAATCTTTCTGGGTGGGGTGTTGGCGCATGTCATCGACACGATGACGGGTGCTGGTGTCCTGTCCTATCTCGCTGCGGGCTTCCTGATGGGGTCGGGCGGCGAACTGGCTGTGAAGGCCATGCAGGACAAAATGATGGTGAAGAAATGAACGTCATGCTGTTGGCCGACAACTTCTTATCGGTCCTTTTGGTTCTGGTGTGCTGGTGGCTGGCGCATCAGAATTCCGCCGGGCGCGAACCGTTCGGACGGACAATCGCATCAGGCTATTCAATGCTGGCCTTGGCCGTGCTGGCAAACATGCTGTTTCGCAATCTGGATATTCTGAATTTCGTGTTGCCGGTCTCCTTGCTCTTTAGCAAGGCCGTTCTGGTGTTCACGCTTTCGGCGGTAGCTGTACGCCTGTCGATCCTCCACCCGCCACCGAACTGAATTCTGTCGATCGAACGCAACCCGGCCCGCCACTTGTGCGGGCCTTTTTTATGGAGTGACCCAAATGGATTTCCACGGCAAAGCAAAGCGCATTGACGATATTGATCTGCCCCGGATCGGCGCGAAGATCGGGGTTGGCGAAGACGAAATCCACGCAGTTCTGGACGTGGAAACACGCGGCGGCGGCTTCGACAGCAAGGGCCGCCCCAAAATGCTGTTCGAACCCCATATCTTCTACCGCGAACTGTCCGGCAAAGAACGCGACCAGGCGGTGGCCCAGGGGCTTGCCTATCGCAAGTGGGGCGAACGCCGCTATCCCAGCGACAGCTACCCCCGCTTGGAACAGGCTATGAAGATCAACGCGAACGCGGCCCTGCGGTCGGCGTCATGGGGTCTGGGCCAGATCATGGGGTTCAACCACAAGCTGGCCGGGTATCGGTCGGCGCGTGACATGGTGCTGGACTTCATGGACGACGAAGAAAAGCATTTGGAAGCGATGGTGGAATTCATTGTCGCGACCGGGCTGGACGACGAACTGCGCAACCACGATTGGCGGGGCTTCGCGCGGGGGTACAACGGCGCAGGTTACGCCAAACACGGCTATCACCTGAAACTGGCCCGTGCCTTCGACAAGTGGGCCAAGATCAAAGACACCCCCTTCGATATCAACCGGACGCCCGACAGCCCCGAACCCGGCATGTCGTTCGCCGAACGCTTGTTCGCCGCCCTTGCGGTCCTGTTTGGAAAGGAAGCCACCGTATGAAGTACCTGAAACCCAAATCGCTCACTTGGTGGGCCAGTGTTGCCCCCGTCGTCGCGGGTCTGATCGTCGCGTCTGAACCGCTGCACGGCTTTTCCGCAATCGTGCAGACGATCAACAGCGTGACAGGCAACATTTCGCCCGCCGTCATGATCAACGCCGGATTGGCCGGGATCGGCTTGCGGGGGGCGCTCTGATGCTGAAATGGCTGAACCCGCTTGGTGTGATCGCCGACCGGCTCACCGCGGCGTATGAGGCCAAGCAAAAAGCGCAGACCGATCAAGAACGCTTGAAAGCGGACGTTCTGATAAATCAGCTTGAAGCGCGCCAGATGGTCTTGGTGGCCGAACAAGGATCTTGGCTGACGCGCTGGATACGGCCTGCCTTGTCGTTCCCGATTGTGATCTACTTCTGGAAAATCGTGATCTGGGACAAGGTGCTGGGTTTGGGTGTTACCGATCCAATTGGCACGACTGGCGAATACCTTATGACGGCGGTCATTGGAGCTTATTTCGTTACGCGTCCGCTTGAAAAGATAGGCAAAGCCTGGGCTATTGGGCGGACTCGATAAGATCAGTTTGCCATTTTTTTGCCATAACGTGGTGCGAGTTCCTGCGATGTTCTGGGAAGTTTCGCGAAAATGAGAACACCGCCCCAAAGGGCGGGTCTTTTGCCATGTAACTGTTTTCTTTGGTGTTTCTGGCGGAGACGAAGGGATTCGAACCCTCGAGACCCTTCCGGGCCTACTCCCTTAGCAGGGGAGCGCCTTCGACCACTCGGCCACGTCTCCGTCGACGCGTATAGCCCAGCAACTATCGGATATACAAGGGCATTCTTGAAACGACGGGCATTTTCTTGGAAAATCCAAGAACCCCTTGAAATCGCTGTTTTTCATGGCTTCTCCCCGCCCACGGTTGAGACGCCAGTCAGGAAAGGTGCACAGAAAAACGCCCGCCAGGGGTCCTGACGGGCGCTGAAACTTCCGTGGGCATACCGAGTGTTCAGGTGTTGAACAGGAAATGCAGCACGTCGCCATCCTTGACGATATAGGCCTTGCCCTCGGCGCGCATCTTGCCGACTTCCTTGGCGCCCTGTTCGCCATTGTTGGCGATGAAATCCTCATAGGCGATGGTTTCCGCCCGGATGAAACCTTTTTCGAAATCGCCGTGGATGACGCCTGCGGCCTGCGGTGCCGAGGTGCCCGCGCGGATGGTCCAGGCGCGGGCCTCTTTGGGGCCGACGGTGAAATAGGTTTCCAGATGCAGCAGCTCGTAGCCCGCGCGGATCAGCCGGTCGAGCCCGGCTTCGCTGAGGCCCATTTCCTCAAGGAACATCTCTGCCTCTTCAGGATCCAGCTGGCTGATCTCCTCTTCGATCTGAGCCGAGATAATCACATGGGCATTGCCCTGTGCCGCTGCCATTTCTGCCACTTTGGCAGAGTATTCGTTGCCTTCAACGGATTCGGATTCGCCGACATTGCAGACATAAAGCACCGGTTTGGTGGTCAGCAGCTGCAGCATCCGCCAAGCCTTGGCATCTTCGGCGTCAACCTCGACGAGGCGCGCGGGTTTGCCCTCTTCCAGCATCGCCTGGGCGTCGGCCAGAAGGCGATCCTGCTGCTGGGCCTCCTTGTCATTGCCCTTCAGCTTGCGCACGAGGCCCGCACGGCGTTTCTCGATGCTTTCCAAGTCGGCCAGCATCAGTTCGGTTTCGATGGTTTCAGCATCGGCCACCGGATCGACGCGCCCTTCGACGTGGGTCACATCGCCGTCTTCGAAACAGCGCAGCACATGGGCGATGGCGTCCACTTCACGGATATTGGCCAGGAACTGGTTGCCCAGCCCTTCGCCCTTGGAAGCGCCTTTGACGAGGCCGGCGATGTCCACGAATGTCATCCGTGTCGGGATGATCTGTTTCGATCCCGCGACGGCTGCCAGCTTATCAAGGCGCGCATCGGGCACCCCGACCTCGCCCACATTCGGCTCGATCGTGCAGAACGGAAAATTCGCTGCCTGCGCCGAGGCTGTTTTCGTCAATGCGTTGAACAATGTCGACTTACCAACATTGGGCAGACCGACGATTCCCATTTTAAAGCCCATACCGGCCTCCTGATGCCACTTGGGAGCCGCTTCTAGGCAGCATTGGGCGGTGGCGCAAGCGGTCATGGCCCCGCAGCAACCATTGTCATTCGCCCCGACCGCCCCGTTCACGCCATATCACGGCCGCTATCATTGTCTTGATTTTCCTGTTGCAAACGGACTTCAACACCCATGTCCCGGTCACCCAATTCTCCTGATGCTGAGTGAGACGATGAAATACATTGCTGCCCTGACCGCCGTCCTTTTGTCCGCAGGCGCTGCCGCCGCGCAGGACCGCGAACTATCTGTCGGGATCGGATACTCCGAATTTTCCCGGCCCGGGTCGGAAAACAGCGCGCTTGTGTCGCTGGATTACCGGCACAACGCGTTTTACGAAAAGGGCATCTTTTCCGCCCGTTTCGGTGCTGCCCTGGACGTGCAGGAGACCGGAGACCTCTTCATCGGCGCCGGTGTGGCGGGCAAATGGGATCTGGGCCAATCCTGGTTCATCGAGGCCAGCGTCCTGCCGGGCGCCTATTTCGAAAGCGTGGCGCTGAACGAACTGGGGTCGACCTTCGAGATCCGCAGCATGGCAGGCGTCGGACGCAGCTTTGCCAACGGGACCGCCCTGTCGCTGTCCCTGTCGCATAAATCCAATGCTTCGACCGCCGATATCAATCCCGGCGTGAATTCCCTGCATCTGCGCTGGCATTTTCCGCTGTGATCCGGGGCATGTGCTGCAGGGTTGATGTGGCTTGGGATTGATTTCCGGCAGAACATTCGGCACACCAGAGCGGACATCACAAACAAGGCCCGATCATGACCCGCATTGACGCCAAATTCGCCGAGCTTTCGGCCGCCGGAAAGAAAGCTTTCGTCTCCTATGTCATGGCCGGAGATCCGGATTTCGACACCGCGCTGGAGGTGGTCAAGGGACTGCCTGCCGCCGGGGTCGACATTATCGAACTGGGCCTGCCCTTTACCGATCCGATGGCGGATGGGCCCACCATTCAGTTGGCCGGGCAACGGGCGCTGGACGCCGGGATGACCCTGGAACGTACCCTGCAGCTGGCCTCGGAATTCCGCAAAGGTGACGATACCACGCCGATCGTGCTGATGGGCTATTACAACCCGATCTATAACCGCGGCGTCGATAAATTTCTGACCGACGCCAAGGCCGCCGGGATCGACGGGCTGATCGTGGTCGACCTGCCCCCGGAAGAAGACGATGAGCTGTGCATTCCCGCCCAGGCCGCCGGGCTGAACTTCATTCGCCTTGCGACGCCCACCACAGATGACAAACGCCTGCCGCGGGTGCTGCAGAACACCTCGGGCTTTGTCTATTATGTCTCCATCACCGGCATCACCGGCGCCGCCGAGGCCGAAGCAGGCGATGTTGGACCGGAGGTGGCGCGCATCAAGGCCGCCACCGACCTTCCGGTAATCGTGGGCTTTGGCATCAATACCCCGGAAAAGGCGCGCAATATCGCGTCGATTTCGGACGGTGCCGTAGTCGGCAGCGCCATCGTCAGCCAGATAGCCGCCGGAAAACCGGTAGAGGAAGTTCTGGCCTTTGTGAAATCCCTGTCGGATGGCGCCCACGCCGCCTGACGCCTCCTTCAGAACAACAACCTGATCCGCGCTGCGGATCAGGTGGGTCAGGTGGTCTTCCCCCACTGAAGTGGTCCTCCGCTATGTTTAGGAAAACGGAGGAAACACATGGCCAACAAGCGACCAAAGCCCGAGGAAATTGTCACGAAGTTGCGACAGGTTGAGGTTCTGACGGGGC
>NZ_JBDOQR010000048.1:0-36746 GCF_039839315.1 Phaeobacter sp. CAU 1743
CGAAGGATTGGGAAAAATCCATCGCCAGCGCGGCAGCTTGGGTCACAATCGCACACATCCGCCGCGTCACGCGGATGCTCGCAAGACAATGAATTCACTCGAAAAGTTTTGAATCAGACTCTGAGGCCTTTACCCTTGCCGCCCGCATCAAAGGCCTCCGCCAGGGCGGCGGCGTGGTCTACCTCAACGATGGGATCTATGGCGGGCTGGTCGACATCCGCGACATGGGTTTGCCGGGGCGGGTGACCGTGGTCAGCGCCGAGGGGCAGCACCGGTCGGCGCCGCGCAAACCGCGCATCGCGTTCGGCCCGACCTGCGACAGTCTGGACCGTCTGCCGGATGGTCTGCCGTTGCCCGAAGACAGCGTGATAGGCGATTATGTGCTGTTCCCTGGGCTTGGTGCTTATTCTTCCGCCATGAGCACGCAATTCAATGGCTATGGCCTTTCGGATGTGGCCACCGTGATCGAGCTCTCTGGACAAGCTGGCCAGCACGGCTAATGTCGGCCCCAAAGCAGCACTGAGCGCGCGAAGGGGATGAGCATGGAAAAGTTCGGAAAAAGCCAGCCGGTGAAACGGGTCGAGGATGTCCGGTTCCTGACAGGACACGGCCGCTATATCGAGGATTCTGCGCCCCAGGGCGCCTTGCGGTGCTGGGTTCTGCGAAGCCCCGTGGCGCATGGCACGATCACCCGTCTGGACGTCGAAGATGCCCGCGCCGCCCAGGGCGTGCAGATGGTGGTGACCTACGCCGACTATCTTGAGGCGGGCTATGACACCGGAATCGATGGCATCCTGATCAAGAATCGCGACGGATCGGGCGCGGCGGCACCGCATCGGCCGATGCTGGCCCATGATCGCGTGCGTCACGTGGGCGAACCTGTGGCGGTTGTTGTAGCCGAAACCATGGATCAGGCCCGTGATGCCGGAGAATTGATCGAGCTGGAAATTGACGACCTGCCGGTGAAAATGGACATCGCGCCGGGCGGTGAGCCGCTGCACCCGGATGTGCCGGACAACCTCGGCTTTGACTGGGGCATGGGCGATGAGGCCGCAACCGAGGCTGCCTTTGCCGAGGCCGCCCATACCGTGGCGCTGCAGGTCGAGGACAACCGGATTATCGTCAACTCGATGGAGCCGCGCGGCTGTTTCGCCGAATGGCAGGACGACCGTCTGCATTTCACCTTTGGCGGGCAGGGCGTCTGGGGCGTCAAATCCAACCTCGCCAAGAAACTGCGCCTTGAAGAAGAACAGGTACATGTGGTGACCCCGGATGTGGGCGGCGGCTTTGGCATGAAATCGCAGCCCTATCCGGAATATTATGCTGTCGCCCATGCGGCAAAGGTTCTGGGACGACCGGTGCTTTGGGTTGGGGACCGCACGGAATCGATGCTGTCGGACAATGGTGGGCGCGATCTGACCTCGCTGGCGGAACTGGCCTTTGATGCGGATCTGAAGATCACCGCCTATCGGGTCAACACCCGCTGCAACCTTGGCGCCTATAACGCGCCTTTTGGCCAGATCATCCAGACGACCCTGTTCAGCCGCGTTCTGGCCGGGGTTTATGACATCCAGACCGCCTGGTTGCGTGTCGAAGGGATCTATACCAACACCACCCAGGTCGATGCCTATCGCGGCGCGGGCCGCCCCGAGGCGATTTATGTGCTGGAGCGGGTGATGGACCGGGCCGCGCGTGAACTTGGCGTCGATCCCTGGGAGCTGCGTCGGCGCAATTTCATCGCCCCGGCAGCCTTTCCTTATGCCACCGTCACTGGCGAAAGCTACGATGTCGGCGATTTCAACCGGGTGCTGAGCCGCGCCGCGGAAGAGGCTGATATGGCAGGCTATCCGGCCCGCAAGGCTGCAGATGCAGCATCGGGCAAGCTGCGGGGCGTCGGCCTGTGTTACTATATCGAAAGCATTTTGGGTGATCCTTCGGAAGGCGCGGAAGTGGAGTTTCTGGAGGACGGCCGGGTGAATATCTATGTCGGCACGCAAAGCAACGGACAGGGGCATGAAACCGTTTACGCGCAGTTCCTTGCGGATCAGACCGGCATTCCCGCAGACCAGATCCATGTGGTGCAGGGCGACAGTGACCTGATCGCCAAGGGCGGCGGCACCGGCGGGTCGCGCTCGGTCACCACGCAGGCCAATGCCACCCTTGCCACCGTCGATGCGATGGTCGCGGCCTTTACGCCTTTCCTCGCCGATGAGATGGGCGTCGAGGAAGACGCAATCGAATTTGATGGTGAAACCTTCCGCGCGCCGGGATCTAACGTTACCCCGACCGTTCTTGAAGCGGCCGAGATGGCCCGCGCGCAGGGCCGGACCGAGTTGCTGCGTCACTCGGCGCGGGCCACGTTGCCGGGGCGCTCGTTCCCGAACGGGGCTCATATCTGTGAGGTGGTGATCGACCCCGAAACCGGCGCTTCCGAGGTTGACCGCTACACTGTGGTGGATGATTTTGGTAACCTGATCAACCCGGCGCTGGCCGAAGGGCAGGTGCATGGCGGTGTTGCGCAGGGCCTGGGTCAGGCAATGCTGGAACATGTGGTCTATGACGAAGAGGGGCAGCTGCTCACGGCAACGTTCATGGACTATGCCATGCCACGGGCGTCAGATATGCCAATGATCGGCTTTGCGACTGAGGCCGTGCCCTCGACCCAGAACCCGATGGGGATGAAGGGCTGCGGCGAGGCCGGAACCGTGGGCGCCATGGCGGCGGTCGCCAATGCGGTGCAGGATGCGGTCTGGGCACGTGGTGTGCACCAGATGGACATGCCGTTCACGCCGTTGAAACTATGGGAAGTGCTAAGGGATGTCTCTGTCGCAGCTGAGTAAACGTGTCTTTGGATGGCTCGGACGGCCTTTGAGGTCCGAGCATTCCGCCGAGACCGCGCTGCGCGGGCCGCAGGCCCATGTGATCATTCTGGACGGGACCATGACCTCGCTGCGGCCGGGCCATGAATCCCATGCCGGGCAGACTTACCTTCTGTGCAAGGAGGTCGGCCCGGAAGTTTCCGTATTCTACGAAACCGGCGTGCAGTGGACTGGCTGGTCCAGTGCGCGGGATGTCATGGTGGGCACTGGGATCAACCGGCAGATCCGTCGTGCCTATGGCTATCTCGCCTCGCGCTACCGGCCTGGCGACAGTATTTTCCTGATCGGATACAGCCGCGGGGCCTATGCGGTACGCTCATTGGCCGGTGTGATCGGCGAGGTGGGCCTGCTGCGGCCCGAACACGCCACCGAACGCAATATTCGCACCGCCTACCGCCATTACCAGCAGGGGCAGGACGCGGAGATCGCGCGCGCCTTTCACGATGCCTATTGCCACGCTGAAACCCAGATCGAAATGATCGGCGTCTGGGACACGGTCAAGGCACTGGGCTTTCGTCTGCCGGTGCTGTGGCGCTGGTCCAAGGACCCGCATGGCTTTCACAACGATGAATTGGGGCCGCATGTGAAGAATGGCTATCATGCGCTGGCGCTGGAGGAGACCCGCGACGTCTTTGCCCCGGTGTTGTGGTCCTGTCCCGACGGGTTCAACGGCCGGGTGGAGCAGATGTGGTTCCGCGGCGCCCATGGGGATGTGGGCGGGCAGCTTGGCGGTTTTGAGGCGGCGCGGCCGCTCGCGAACCTGTCGCTGGTCTGGATGCTGGAAAAGGCCGAGGATTGCGGATTGCCGCTGCCGCAGGATTGGCGCATGCGGTTCCCGGTGGATCCCGGCGCGCCATCGGTCGGCACCTGGCGCGGCTGGGGTAAGATCTTCTTGCTGCGCAGTCGCCGTCCGGTGGGCAAGGACCCGAGCGAGCGTCTGCACAGCAGTGCTAAGGGTTTTGTGATCAAGGAAAAGCGCTCGGCCTGGCGCCTGTTCTGGCCCTCGCGCGCAGCACGCTGAGGCGCGCGGCGGGTTGATCAGCCTTTCGGATCGGGCAGTTTCATCACGATGCAGGTGGTTGAACCTGTCGCATAGAGCTTGCCATCCTCGACGCCGCGGATTTCACCATGGGCCACGCCGGTCGAGCGCCCCACGTGGTCGGTAACGCCGATGCAATCCACCGTGACGCCCAGTGGAATTGAGCGCAGGATGTTGATCTTGTATTCCAGCGTCGTATAGGCGGATCCCTTGGGCACGCGGGTCATCACCGCGCAGGCCATGGCGCTGTCCAAGAGCGTGCCATACCAGCCGCCATGAACGGTGCCCATGGGGTTGGTCATGGAAAACTCCGGCGTGCCGCGGAAGACAATGCGGCCTTCGCCAACCTCGTGCAGAGCATATCCCAGCTGCGCACCGATGGGCGGGCCGGGCAGTTTGCCATCCAGAATACCTTGCATGAATTCAAGGCCCGAAAGCTGGGTAATTTCCGACATCGACAGCAGGTCCGCAGGCGATTTTGCAATGAACATGAAAGAGATGCCCCATCCAATTGAAGTGCCCGGCGCCAAGGCCGGGCAATCAGAGTTCCATTTTGGAATGAGGCTAGGCGCGGCTTACGGCGCCAGCAAGTCTTACGCCACGTTCTCGAGCGAGACCTTGGGCGTGATGCCAAGGGCGAAACAGACATCGCGGGTCAGCTCGGGACGGTTCAGCGTGTAGAAATGCAGCTTCTCGACGCCGCCTTCCAGCAACTCGGTGCAGAGCTCGCTGCACATCGCGGTGGCCAGCAGATCAGCGCGGTCATCGCGCAGCGCCTTTTCAAAGGCATCCTCGACCCAGGCGGGGATCTTGGTGCCGCAGCGGCGGGCGAAATTGCGGGCGCCTTTCCAGTTCTCGATCGGCAGAATGCCCGGCGTCAGTTTCGAGCCGTCAATGCCCGCCTTTTCGCAGGCATCGCGGAAGCGGAAGAAGGTTTCGGGTTCAAAGAAGAACTGGGTCAACGCTTCGTCCGCGCCTGCGTCCAGCTTGCGCTTCAGCCAGTCGACATCGGCCTGGGCGGTTGCGGCATCGGGGTGCTGGTCGGGGTAGGCGCCGACACGCACGGTGAATTTTCCGGTGTCCGCCAGGGCCTCGATCAGTTCAACCGAATTGGCGAACCCGTCGGGGTGCGGGGTGAACTTGCCTTCGCCCTTGGGAGGGTCCCCGCGCAGGGCAACGATTTCAGACACGCCTGCCTCGGCAAAGCGGTCCGCGATCTCCATCGTTTCGGCCTTGGTCGCCTGCACGCAGGTCAGGTGTGCGGCCACATTAAGGCCCGAGGATTTGTGCAGCGTCGCCACCGCATCGCGGGTCAGATCGCGGGTGGTGCCACCGGCGCCATAGGTGACAGATACAAAACGCGGGTCCAGCGGTGCCAGAACCTGAACCGTGTCCCAAAGGCGGAAAGAAGCCTCAAGCGACTGCGGCGGAAAGAACTCGAACGAGATGTCAGGGGTCTTCATTAGGGGATCTCCGACTGATTTGACCTCTTGTTGCACACGCAGCATTGTGAGACAAACTCATAATTCTCAAGAACAACATGAGCGACGCGATAGAATGCACATCGAATTCCGCCATCTGCGCACGATCAAGGCCATCCACGAAGCCGGCGGTCTGGCCCGCGCGGCCGAGCAGCTGAACATCACGCAAAGCGCGCTCAGCCATCAGATCAAGGGGCTGGAGGAACAAGCGGGGGTGGAGTTGTTCCTGCGCCGCTCCAAGCCGATGAAACTGTCGCCTGCCGGGCTGCGGCTATTGCGTTTGGCCGAACAGGTGCTGCCGCAGGTCGAGGCCGCACAGGCCGAGTTTTCCAACCTGCGCGAGGGTCACGCCGGGCGGATGCATATCGCCATCGAATGCCATGCCTGTTTCGAATGGCTGTTCCCCGTGCTTGAGGCCTTTCGCAAAAGCTGGTCGGACGTGGATGTGGATATCCGCCCGGGCCTCGCCTTTGACGCACTTCCCGCGCTGCAAAAGGAAGAGGTGGATCTGGTGGTCTCCTCCGACCCGGATACGCTGCCGGGCGTCGAATTCATCGAGTTGTTTGATTACCGACCGGTCTTTGTCGCCTCATCGCAGAACCCGCTGGCGGCAAAACCCTATATCGAGGCTGAGGATTTCCGGGATCAGACGCTGATCACCTATCCGGTGGAAAAATCCCGTCTGGATGTGTTCAGCCAGCTCCTGACACCGGCGGGGGTCGAGCCTGCGTCTATCCGTCAGGTCGAGTTGACTGCCGTGATCCTCTTGCTGGTGGCGTCGAACCGGGGGGTGTCTGTTCTGCCGGATTGGGTGGTGCGCGAGGTCAAGTATTCCTCGGACTATGTGACCCGGCCGCTGACCGCAGAGGGGATTACCCGCAGGCTTTATGCTGCGGTGCGCAGCGAGGACCGCGAAAAGCCCTATATGCAAGAGCTGATCCGCCTGGCCAAGGTCGAGGCGCGCAAGCTTCAGCAGCAATAACGCGTTTGGCAGTGCCCCCGCCGGGCTGATCTCGGCGGGGGCGGTTTCTTGGACGTAAACAGGCGGTCAGATCAGTTTGACGATCTGCTTGCCAGTATTGCCGCCCTTCAGCAGCGACCGGAACGCCTCGGGGGCGTTTTCCAGACCAGTGGCGATGTCCTCAAGGAAGCGGATCTCACCCGAGGCAACCTTGGGCGCGACTTCTTTCAGGAACTCCGGGTAGCGGTCGAAATGATTCGAGATGATGAAGCCGTTCACCGACAGGAATTTCACCAGGATATTGCGCCAGATGTTCGGCCCGGTCAGCGCCACATCCGATGCGCCTGCGCCCAGACCGCCGGCGTTGTACCAGGCGATCATGCCGCAGATCGGGATACGTCCATGCGGGTTCATCAGCGGCAGCACCGCCTCCAGCACCTTGCCGCCGACGTTTTCGAAATAAATGTCGATGCCCTTGGGGCAGGCCTCGGCCAGATCCTTGCGCAGGGATTTCGCATCCGCATAGGCACGGTGATCCAGGCAGGCGTCAAAGCCGAAGGTCTCGGTCGCCAGTTTGCATTTGTCGGCGCCGCCCGCGATGCCGACAACGCGCAGGCCTGCCAGTTTGGCCAGTTGTCCGACCATTGAACCAACGGGACCGGTAGCGGCGGCCACCACCAGGGTTTCGCCCGCTTCAGGTCGGCCATAGGCGGTCAAGCCATGCCATCCGGTAAAACCGGGCATGCCCAGCACGCCAAGCGCTGCAGTGATCGGACCCTGCGCCGGATCCAGCTTGCGCAGTTCCTTGGCTGGCAGGCAGCCGTGGCTGGCCCAACCCAGCATGCCAAAGGCGAAATCGCCCGGTTTGAAGTGCGGGCTGTTCGACGCGATGACCTCACCCACGGCGCCGGCCTCCATGGTGCCGCCGATAGGCACCGGCGCGGCATAGGATTTGGCATCGTCCATGCGGCCACGCATATAGGGGTCCAGCGACATATAGTGCGATTTAACAAGCACTTCGCCCTCGCCGGGCTGCGGCAGGTCAACGGTTTCAAGGCGGAAATTGTCATCCGTGGGCTCGCCGTCCGGGCGGCTGGCCAGCACGATACGCTGCATCTGTTCGGTCATTTGGATCTCCCTATCCATTGTGTCACTGTCCGTCTCACCTGTGTCTCACTGGGGCGATGCGGCTTATCTGAACTGTGTAGTTCAGTTTTGCGGAATGCAACCATCCTCGAAAATAACCCGACGGCAAAGAAGGCAAAGGCGCTGTCCCGGAATTGCAGGGTATTGGCTCTTGGCAAGAAGGGGCAGGGCGCGTATAGGCACGGTTTGACCGGCATCTCCCCGACCGACACAGGAGTCTGCAGATATGATTGGCAGCGCGAACCTTAATGTGATGATCAAGGCCGCCCGCAAGGCAGGCCGCTCCCTCGTGAAAGACTTTCGCGAGGTTGAGAACCTTCAGGTCTCGATGAAAGGCGCGGGTGACTTTGTGTCCCGGGCGGATATTGCCGCGGAAAAGATCCTCAAGGATGAGCTGATGGGCGCGCGCCCGACCTACGGCTGGCTGGCCGAAGAGGGCGGAGAGACCCCCGGCGAGGATCCCACCCGCCGCTGGATCGTGGATCCGCTGGATGGCACCACCAACTTCCTGCACGGCCTGCCGCATTGGGCGATTTCGATCGCGCTGGAGCACAAGGGCAAGATCGTGGCCGGGGTGATCTATGACGCGGCCAAGGACGAGATGTTCTTTGCCGAAAAGGGCGCCGGTGCCTGGATGAACGATACCCGCATCCGGGTGTCTGGCCGTCACCGGATGATCGAATCCATCTTTGCAACCGGGCTGCCGTTTGGTGGCCGCTCGGATCTGCCTGCGACCCTGCAGGATCTGGCGCGGCTGATGCCCGCCTGCGCCGGTGTGCGCCGCTGGGGCGCTGCGGCGCTGGACATGGCCTATGTTGCGGCTGGCCGCTACGAAGGGTTCTGGGAACGTCGCCTGAACGCCTGGGACATGGCGGCTGGCATCATCATCGTCAAAGAGGCCGGCGGGTTGATCGAGGCACTGGACCCCGAGGAGAGCATTCTCGAATCCGGCGAAGTCGTCTGCGCGAACGAGCCGATGTTCGAAGCCTTTGCGAAAGTGATCCGGGGCTGATCCCAAGACAGGGGTGCCGGGGTTATCCCCAGGACGTCCACAAGAATTCCACATGAAGAAGCGCGTGCAATCCCAGCGGTTGCGCGCGCTTCTTCATTTAGCCACCTGGGCAGGATTTGGTTTATTTGCCCCAGGGACCCGGCCTTGAATGCGGATGGCGGCTCTTGCGGGGCAGGCGGGGAATGCGGCTGGGGCTATAGGTGTAATGGGTATCAGGATGATCGGGGCGACCATGGGTACGGTTCCAGAACACAGGGCCGCCGCGTTTCATCCACAGGGGCAGGCAGAGCGCCATGCCAACGACGAAACCGCCCGTATGCGCCCAATAGGCGACCCCGCCGGTGTTCGGATCCGCGCCAAGCCCGCCGATGAATTGCAGGGCCAGCCAGACCCCCAGCATGATGAAGGCGGGGATCGAAAAGACCCGGAAATAGATAATGAGCACCAGAAGGATATCCACCCGCGCCTTTGGAAACATCAGAAGGTAGCCCCCCATGACCCCGGCAATCGCACCAGATGCCCCGACCGTGGGCACGTTGGACATTGGGCCTGCCATCACGTGGATCAGTCCGGCACCAAGCCCTGCCAATAGGTAGAAACCCAGAAACGGCAGGTGGCCCATCTCGTCTTCGAGGTTGTCGCCGAATATCCAAAGGAACAGCATATTCCCGGCCAGATGCATGAAACTCGCGTGCAGGAACATCGAGGTGAACAAGCTGCTGAGATGGCGACCGTAGGAGAGTTCAGCCGGAACGATGCCGTAGGTATAGTAGAAGCCTGCCATCAGCCGGGGGCTGGTGTAGGTGGTCACGGCATATAGAAACACCGCGATATTCACTGCCATCAGCAGGTAGACGACATAGGGCGTGCGCCCGGATGGATTGTGATCACGCAGCGGAAACATGCGGGAACGCTGGGCCGGTTTCGGCCCAGCGTCAAGCGGTTATCGGGCAAAGCTGTTGCCGGATCTTGACCGTCAGGCGTTGCCGCCCAGCAGCGCGGCGTTGCCGCCGGCCGCAGTTGTATCGACACAGACGTGGCGCTCGGCCAGGACCCGGGCGCGGTCGGGCTGCCCGGGGATTAGTGGCACGATAGGGCCATCCCGTTTGGCCAGGGTCTCTTCGATCTGGCGACCGGTGTCCTCATCGCCCCACCACAGGACGCCAGCGATATCCTGAAGGCTCTCAAGCTGCTGCAGGTCCAGCATGCCGTTCGCCTGAATGGCGGTGCCGCCAAGCTGCATGACCGCTTTGGCCTGTGCGGCGGCAGCTTTGGCTCCCGGACCCATGCACAAAAGCGGCGGGCGGGCGGTGACGGTCAGCCGGTTGGATTCGCCGGTCGGCCCGGGCAGAGAGGTGGTGACCGGCGCCGTAGCCGTCCCGAGTGCGCCGGGCAGTTGGGAGGCGGCGCCTGACCAAGTCTCCGCGCTGCTTTGAGGATCCGGTGCACAGAAGCGCGACAGGTAGAAGGGGCCACCCGCCTTGGGACCGGTGCCGGACAGGCCTTCGCCTCCAAAGGGCTGGCTGCCGACAATGGCGCCGATCTGGTTGCGGTTGACGTAGATATTGCCTACGTGGATCCGGTCGCAGACATGCTGCACCCTGTCATCGATCCGGGTGTGCAGGCCAAAGGTCAGCCCATAGCCGGTGCCGTTGATCTCGGCGATCACCCGGTCCAGATCCCGCGATTTGAAACGCGCCACATGCAGCACCGGACCAAAGATCTCCTGCTCCAGCGCGGCGATGCCGGGCACTTCGATCAGGGTCGGTGCCACAAAGGTGCCGCCCTGCGGTGTCTGCATCTCTTTTACCACCCGGCCTTCGGCGCGCGCGGCGTCGATATGGGCCAGAATGCCCGCCCGTGCGGTTGCGTCGATGACCGGGCCGCTGTCGGTGGACAGATGCCAGGGGTCGCCAAGGGTCAGCGTGTCCATCGCGCCTTTCAGCATCTTCAGGAAATCATCCGCGATGTCTTCCTGCACATAGAGGCAGCGCAGCGCACTGCAGCGCTGGCCTGCGGATTGAAAGGCGCTTTCGAGGATCGATTGCACGGCCTGTTCCGGCAGCGCAGTGGAATCCACGATCATTGCGTTCAGCCCGCCGGTTTCAGCAATCAACGGCGCGCCGGGTTTCAGGTTTGCCGCCATGGCGCGGCGGATACGCAGGGCTGTTGCGGTTGAGCCGGTAAAGGCCACGCCGCCAACGCGCGGGTCCGAGGTTAGGGCCGCACCAACGCGCGAGCCGGGACCGGGCACCAGTTGCAGGGCGGACCGCGGAACGCCTGCCTCATGCAGCAGCTGCACGGCGCGCTGAGCGATCAGCGGCGTCTGCTCGGCCGGTTTGGCCAGCACGGCATTGCCAGCCGCCAGCGCGGCAGAGACCTGCCCCGAGAAGATCGCCAGCGGGAAGTTCCAGGGCGAAATGCAGGTGAAGATCCCGGCTGGCGCAGCATCCGGAATGCGGGCGGCATAGTAGCGCAGGAAGTCCACCGCTTCGCGCAGCTCGGCGACGGCATCGGGGATCGACTTGCCCGCCTCCCGCGCCAGCAGCGCAAAGAGTTCGCCATAGTTTGCCTCGTACAGATCCGCTGCCTTGTTGAGCGCTGCCGCCCGTTCTGCGGCAGGGGCGTCCCAGGGCTGGGCGGAGGACAGCGCCGTTTCGATATCCGCTGCGCTGGATGGGGTGAGCTGTCCCACTGGCGTCAGATCCGAGGGGTTGGTCACATCCTCGGCGGCATCCGGTGTGGCTGTGCTTGCCAGCAGGGGACCTGCCTGCCATTGGTGATCACGCCAGGGCGCGCGGGCGGCTTCGATGGCAGCCAGTGTCGGCGCGTGGCCCAGATCGAACCCCATGGAGTTGCTGCGCTCGGGCGCAAACATCTCGGGGCCGGTGGGGATGCTGCGGCTGACATCGGCAACCGCATCGAAGGGATCGGCGGCCACCACCTCGGGCGGGACGTTCTCATCGACGATCTGGTTCACAAAAGAGCTGTTGGCACCGTTTTCCAGCAGACGCCGCACCAGATAGGCCAGCAGATCACGGTGCGCCCCAACGGGGGCGTAGATCCGGCAGTTGGTGCCGTTCTGCTCCTTGACCATCTGGTGCAGGGTTTCGCCCATGCCGTGCAGGCGCTGGAATTCGTAGACACTGCTGTCGCTGGCCATATGCAGGATGGCGCTGACCGTATGGGCGTTGTGGGTGGCAAATTGCGGATAGATGCGGTCGGTCATGCCCAGCAGTTTGCGGGCATTGGCGATATAGGACACATCGGTCAGGGATTTGTTGGTGTAGACCGGGAAGCCGTCGATGCCTTCGACCTGGGCGCGCTTGATCTCGGTGTCCCAATAGGCGCCTTTGACCAGCCGCACCATAAACCGGCGGTCGTATTTTTCGGCCATCTGGTAAAGCGCATCAATCGCCAGCCCGGTGCGCGGCCCATAGGCCTGCACCACGACGCCAAAACCGTCCCAGCCTGCCAGCGCCGGATCCGACACCACCGCTTCGATCACCTCCAGCGACAGCGACAGGCGGTCGGCCTCTTCTGCATCGACGTTCAGCCCCATACCTGCGGCCTTGGCCAGCAGCGCCAGCGCCTTCAGCCGCGGCACCAGTTGCAGCATCACTCGGGCTTCCTGCGCCAGTTCATAACGCGGGTGCAGCGCCGAGAGTTTCACGGAAATGCCGGGGTTCTTGCGGATGTCATCGCTGCCGCAGGCCACGGCAATGGCAGAAATCGCCTTTGAATAGGACAGGTGATAGCGGGAGGCGTCCGCTTCGGTGCGCGCGGCTTCGCCCAGCATGTCGTAAGAATAGGTGTAGCCCTTGGCCTCCATTCCGGCGGCGCGCTTCATCGCGCTTTCGATGCTTTCGCCCAGAACGAACTGGCGGCCCATTTCCTTCATCGCGCGGCCCACGGCGGTGCGGATCACCGGCTCACCCAGACGTTTGACGGCGCCGCGCAACGCGCGCACTGGGCTTGGCTTGGCCTCATCCAGAACCTTGCCGGTCAGCATCAGGGCCCAGGTCGAGGCATTGACCAGCGAGGAGGAGGAGTGACCGAGGTGTTTGCCCCAGTCAGACGGCGCGATCTTGTCTTCGATCAGGGCATCGATGGTGTCGGCATCCGGCACCCGCAGCAGCGCCTCGGCCAGACACATGAGGGCGATCCCTTCGTCGGTCGACAGACCGTATTCCGCCAGAAACACCTCCATCAGCCCAGGTGCCGAATGGCCGCGGATATCCCGTACCAGGGCGGCCGCATTGGCGCAGATTGCCGCGCGTTCGGCAGCGGGCAGGGCAGCGGTGGCGATCAGCTGGTCGCGCATGGCGTCCTGATCGACATAGGTGCCTGCATCGATGCGATAACGCAGTTGTTCCTGCTGTGTGTCGGGGCTCTGGGGGGCGGGGGCGTGTGTCATGCAGAAGGCTCCAGTATGTTCCGCAAAAAGTCTGATGCCCAGAATACAGCAAATATTGCGGGACATTCGCCTGATTGTGGGGGATACTCAGGTCAATTGCCGCAAATTTGCGCAGTAGGAGGGTCAAATGAACTATAGCGATCTTGATAGATATGACCGCGCGATTCTGCATGTGCTGGGCGAGGATGGTCGGATTTCGGTCGCGGATCTGGCCCGTCGCATTGGTCTGTCGAAATCGCCGACCCAGACCCGCCTGAAACGGCTGGAGGCCGAAGGCATCATTACCGGCTACCGGGCCTTGCTGGATCCGATCCGGCTGGGGCTTGATCACGTCGCCTTTGTCGAGGTCAAGCTGGAAGACACCCGCGAGGCGGCGCTGGCGAAATTCAACGCCGCCGTGGCGCGGATCCCGGAGATTGAGCAGGTGCACCTGATGGCCTCGCATTTCGACTATCTTCTGAAGGTGCGCACCCATTCGATGTCGGCTTATCGCGCGGTGCTGGGAGAGAAGATTTCCTCGCTGCCGCATGTTGCCTCGACTTCGACCTATGTGGCGATGCAGGCGGTCAAGGAAGACGGCGCCCTCGCTCAGCTTTAGGTGGTGTGCAGGGGGTGCTGTTGCGCGCGTTGGGATGGACAGCCCCCGGAAATTCCCCCATCTTGCATTCAACAGCGGGCAGGCCGGGCCGCCTCGCTCGGTAAGAAATTGAGGCAGCATTACATGAGCAAGTATCCCAAAATCTGGCTTTTGCGCCACGGGCAGACCGAATGGAACGCCGAGCGCCGCGTTCAGGGGCAGTTGGAGTCCCGTCTCAGCCCGCTGGGGCTGGAACATGCGCAGCGTCAGGCCGAATTGATGCAGCCCATCCTGAGTGCGGAAAACCCGCCGTGCTATGTCTCGCCTCTGGGCCGCGCGCAGCAGACCGCAGAGATCGCTCTGGCAGGTCGCGCATTTACCACCGACGCCCGTCTGGCCGAAGTTCACGCCGGTGATTTTCAGGGCCACCGGCTGGTGGATCTGGAGCAGGACTACCCGGATATCTTTGCGCGGAACACCACGCCGCTGGATATGTTCTGCGCGGCGCCCGGCGGTGAGGGGTACGAGCGCTTCCAAGCGCGGACACTGGATTTCCTGCAAACGCTCAGTGCGCCTTCGGTCGTGGTGGCGCATGGTCTTCTGGGGCAGGTGATGCGCGGAATCATATGCGGATTGGACAGATCGGAGCAGGCAAAATTGTCGAATGGACAGGGCTGTGTCTATGTTCTGGAGCAGGGCCGGGAAACGGTTTTACGCTGAGCGAATTTTTGTGACAAAAAACGCGAGGAAGCTCTTGCGCTGCAACGGGGATTTCTCTAAATCCCGCTTCATCGGGTGATTAGCTCAGTTGGTAGAGCGCTTCGTTTACACCGAAGATGTCGGGAGTTCGAGTCTCTCATCACCCACCATTCCCTCCCCAATGATCAATTAAATCAATGCGTGAGTGTCCCAATTTGGGGGGCAGTTTGGCGGCGTGGGACACCTACCAGTCCATACTGGCTAGTTTAGCAACCGCATCAGCGGCCAGTCGGCGGCGTTCTACGTCTTTTGTGTAGATCTCTGACGTGGCCGCTTGAGAGTGCCCATGCACCGCCATGATCTGATGTTGTGTGGCGCCTTCCAGCGCCAATAGGTGGCCAGCCGCCTTTCGAATGCCATGTGGGCTTCGGTCCGGCAGATCGGCTTCTCTGCACCAAGTCTTGAACCGGTTCCTGAAGCTGTCGCTGGAGGAAAACGGCGTGCCGAGCGAGCTGAGTAGATAGCACCCATCCACATGAGACACGTTCTGCGCAGCGATAGCTTTGGCCAGTGGGGGCATGATCGGGATTTCCACATAAGTGGAACCCTTCTTTCGTGGCTGCCAGCCAAGCCAGCGGATACCGTTGCTGGTGGATTCGTTATTTCGTCCGATCCAGATTGCATCAGAGACGCGGCAGGCGGTGAACATGAAGACGGTCAGTGCCAGATGAGCCATCGTCCCAAAGGGATGGCGCTCGCGGAATTTTTTCAGATCATCGACTGTCCAGGGTGTGGCGCCGCCTGCTGATCTGTACGTGGTGCTGATCCCCTTGGCTGGGTTGGGGCGAACATATCCGCGCTCATCGGCGAATTTGTACATCGCGCGCAAGGCGCCGATGGTGTTCTTTCGGGCGCCGGGCTTCTCGATCAGGGTGTCAAGGAACTCGACAATCACCTCCTGCGGGACGCCAGCGTCGTACTCGCGCAGTAGCGCACCATCGACTTCGTGGTCCAGGAAGCGCCCGATTACATGCTGACGCTGTTTAATCGTTGCTGCCTTGATTTCTCCGGCGGTTTCCATGGCTTCCATGTGCTCCAGGAAAACCAGCCACAGCCATTCTGTTGACTTATGTACTGCCATGTCCGCCGGACGCGCTGGAGGCTCGTATAGCACTCCGGCGCGGGCAGCGTGGTAGGCTTCCATGAAGTGCGGGCTGTCCAATCCGACCTTGAGGGTGATCCGACGCCTTTTATCTCCAGCGACACGCACTCGCAGGCGGGAATTGCCAGATGGCATCGGTTCGCGGATCAGCCCTGGCAGTTCTATCTTGACCATTGTCGAGGACCTTTTTCGGTTTTCTTCGTCTGCTTTGGTACCGGCAGGGCTTCCACATCTACCATGACTAGGGTGCCGTCCGGACGAACGGCAACGGTCTTGCCGCATTCCTCGGCTACACCTGCAAAGCGGCGGAGGTCAGCTTTGGTGAACAGGGCTGGCCGATTTGCCATGTTTTTGTGTCCTTCTGTCGGTTGCCAAGCTCGCGCTTTCAGTTCTTGCCATTGGCGCGGCGCATACGGCGGATGCATCGGTTCATGATTTTTTGTCGTTCATTGATGAACTGGTTCAGGGCATCCTGTTTGCGCAGGATCCGCAGGTGGAGTTTTGCCAGTCGCCTGACTTCCAGATCATTGGCGAAATGCAGCCACAACGCCCGTAGGCCAAAGGGCTGTGTTCCCGAGGCTGGCCTTGTGCTTTTCGACTGTACAGCGGCAGGTGGTGTACAGCTTTCTGCTTCTGTCGTTCTGTTCAAAGCGCAGCCTGCCCATTGTAGGGGCAGTCCGGGCGGTCATCTGTTGCGCGGCGGGACGGGTCGGCCCGAAAACCTTGCCGGGCCGCGCGTAGCCATCCGCGGATAGCATCGGTCCGGCTGGCGCCATGTGCCGTCATGCCATGCAAAGAGGCCCACCAGTGGCTTGCATCATAATCCCAGCGGCAGTCCGCGTGTGGCGGGGTCAGAGTGCCGCCTGCCTTCCTGAACAGGGCGGCGCGCCTGAATAGGGGCGTATTCGCCAGCTGCTGCATGTCTGAGTAGATTTGTTGTTGGTGTGGAGATGTGGCGTTTCGCATCGGGGCCTCGTCATTGATGCGCGGGCGACTTGATTTGGAGGATTGCGCCGCCCGCGCTGATCCGCGCCTTCGGGGACCGGGCGCGAAAACTCTGTTGATCAGCGGCGCAGGCAATCCTCCAGCCCGCGCCGCTTATTTGGTTGTGTCAGTGGGAAGGCGCGGGTGGGCCGCGCTGAGTTGCCTGTGTCGTTCGATGTTTGCCGTGAGTGACAGCAGGAGGAGCGACAGACCGGGCCGGGTCAGGCCACATGGCGGCGGCGGATCGGCAGGCTTTTCGCCTCGATCACAGCGCGAGCTTTTTGGCCCGCGCGGGTCAGGATCTGCTCTGTCGGTTCCGGCGCGGGGCCGGGCCGGTCCACAAGGTGTTGGGGGTGCAGGCGAGCGGGATCAAACCCCTGGCCGCGCCCGGCTTTCATGGCCGCCCATGCTGCGGCGAACTGGTCAGGGTCGTCAATGTAGTCTGCCGGGGATCCCACGATCCGGCGGGCGTCCCGCAGCACGGTGTTCTTAAAATCTTGCATTCAATCCTCCATCGGTTGATACGTTCAGATAGTCCGAAAAAAATGAACTAGTCAAGCGTGCGGTTCAAAAAAATCGGACAAAAATCCTGTTCGCGTTCCGGTTGGGTTCGCGTTAATGAGAACAAAAAAGGAACATTTGAGGGGGAATCAGGGCAAGATGATATTGTGGGCAGCGGTCAGGCTGCGAAAGTTAGGTGTTGATCTGAACTGGGTGTTGGACCCGATCGGAGCTATTCGCTTTGCAATGCAGCGAACAACCTATCCTGAACATCCTGCGGCAGTTGAGCAAAGTCGCCATGAAGGATGAAGTTAAAGTCAATGCGGTGCTGGCGGTAGTAATACCGCATAGTCTTAATGCTCGGAGCGCCGCGGCTTTCTTGTGAATGGAATGTCGTTTTTTTGAGGCCAAGTTCTTTGGCGACTTCGAGTTGCTGCATTCCGATAGACTTGCGGGCCGCCAGGAGGCGGCTTCTGATGGCCTCAGGGCTCACATCGCCGGTTTGTGCCAGTTGTTCTTTTTGTTCGATGTCCATGTTCTTTGATTACCTGAAATCCGAATAAAGTGAACTTTCTGGTTGTCGGATCTTGATGGTTCGCAAAATTCGGACTATCGCTTGTGGCATGACCACACGTGACCTTATCCGATCCTTGGGTGGCTATCGCGCTGTTGCGCTCCGCCTGAATAAGCGACCAACCACCGTGCATACGCACATGCAGGAGGGGGTAATGCCTTCTGCTTGGTATGATGCGTTGTGTCAGATGGCGCGGGAGCAGGAGGTGGCCGAACCGCCACGCTCGCTGTTCTCGTTCCTGAAGGTGGTTCCAACAAAGACCGAGGCCGCGGCATGAGCCGCCCGCGTCTAACCCTGATTGTGAGCAATGATGTGCCATGTGAGCAGCCTGGCACGTCTGTCGATACAGCGTCTTGGTCAAATCGGTTTGACCCCTATGCGCTTAAATCCACTGCGGCGGAGCTGTGGTCTGCCTACTTCCGCGAGCGGTTCAATAGCCCGCGGGAGGTGGCGCTGTTTTGCGATGTCAGCTTCCAGACGGCGCTGAACTGGTGGGGCGCGGTTACTGCACCGACCAGCCATATCGCGCTATTGGTTATGCTGACCGATCCCGGCGCGCCGGGCTTTTTCCATGACGAGATGAGGAGGGCCGCAGCATGAATGTGCGGATTGAACGGATCGCCTATCAGATCTGGTGGCTGACGCGCGAGGCCGGTGGCGATTGCACGCTGGCTGATCTCGCGGCCTTCACCGGCGCGAGCGCGGAGACCTGCCGCAACATCTGCATGCACCGGGGCTGGGGCCACCGCTACAGGCGCCGGGCGGTTGCGGGCCGCTGGCGCCCGGCAGAGATGCGGCCGTACCAGTCCGGCCGGGCGCAGGATCTGACGGAGGTCTTCGCATGAGCACGGCGCCAAACTTCCTGCGCCCGGTCGATGCCGGGGATCTGCCGGATTATCCGATCTCTTCGCATGACCGGCTGGACAGCCACTTCTTCATCCAGTGGAACCTGAAACGCTGGCGCCGCAGCGAATTCCGTCAGCTGGCGGAGCCGGAGGTCGGCTGGATCGGGTTCAACCTGTTCTGTGTTTCCCATGAGGAAACCCCGGTGGGCACATTGCCGACGGATGAGCGGCTGCTTGCAAATGCGGCGGAGATCTCGGTCGATCGCTGGCGGCAGCTGTGCAATCGCGAGATTACGCCACTGCACAACTGGTCACTTGTGCGCTGTGACAATGGCGAGGTCCGCTATGCCCATAAGGTGGTGACGGAAGTTGCGATCGAGGCGCTGAAATCCCGCCGGGCCAATCTGGCGGACAAGGAACAGCGCCGGGTGAACAAGCGGCTGAAGGATCTGCGCGACATGATTGAGGTTCGGATCGGGGCAGGGCAGCTGCTGCGGGCACCGGACTTCCTGGAGCGGTTCCACGGCTGGCTGGAAGAGACCTATCCGGATGTGCAGCGCCGAGAGCCGTTCATCCGCAAGGCGCTCGATGAATTCCAGCTGCAGAGGCAGGGCTGAGCGGTTCTGTAACCACCTGTGACTTTCCGTGACGGTTACGGAACATCACGGAACAATCACTGAAAATCACGGAACTGACCCGGAAAATCACGAAAGTTCCCGGGAACGATACGGTTCTCTCCTTTTTTTGCGCGGTTTCCGTCACCGCTGAAAGGAGAAGAAACGAAAAGAAATGAAACGAGACTGACGGAACGCGCACCGCAGCGGGCAGGGCCAGAGGGGCCACCGCGTGGCTGCGGCGATGTCGGAACAGGCTTAGAAAGGAGACAGAGGCGATGGATGCGAAAGAGCAGGCAGCGGGAGAAAAGCGGGTGCAGGACATCCTGATTGCGCCGCTGGAGGCACTGGGGCTGGCACGGCCGTCAACGGCGACCCTTGCCAAGTTTGAAGTCATGAAAAAGGAGTTGCGCCAGAAGCTTGCCTATATGAGCGAAGACGGGCTGACGGATCTGAGGGAGTGGATCGAGGCGCACCCTGAAGGCAAGAACAAGGACCGGTTTCCGATTGCGCTGAAGATCCTGGCCAAGGCACGGGAGAAGGAGGCACCTGATACCGGACCATCGCCGCTGATGCTGAATGTGTTCCGCGATGAGCTGGGCCTCAGGGCGATCCGGCAGGGCTGGGCGCCAGAGCTCCTGGAGTTCATCACCGCCGGGCGGGAATGGCCGGGCCGGTGGAGCCAGAGCAAGATCCGGGAAAGCGCGGACAATCCGGTGCGGCGTCTGGAGGATATCGAGATGCGCCTGGCGCGGGGCGATGCCATCAGAGCGGCCGAAGATCGGTTCCGGCTGCAGCGCCGGGCTGCGCTGCAAAGGTGCCAGGACATTGCGGATCAGGCCCGCCGAAAGGGGGCGGCATGAACATGGTGGTTCTTGAGCGCCCGGTCGTGGGTTATGCCCGGGGCGCGGCGCTGACCGGGGTCCGGGCCCCGCGCAGTGGCAGGCTGGCGGTCGGAGTTCTGGATCTAATCGAATGGGCGTTCCAGCGGGAGAAGGTCGGGCTCGACTTTGACGAGATCGAACGGGAAACCGGGGCGCGCCCTGGGATCGGGATGGAATACCTGATGATGCAGCAGGCGCAGCTGGGATGCCGGGTGCAGGGCGGCGGGACATCACCGCGCCACCATGATGCGGATATGGTTGCGGCGTCACTGGCCTGCCTGCCCGAGATCTATGGCGGGCGACGGATGGCGGTGCAGATTGCAGAGCTGGCCCGGGTGGGTGAGCGCCCGGATTGCCTGGTGGATGCAGAGCAGCGCTGTGCGCCGCTGGACTGGCGGGGCACGAAACACGGGCGGTTTGCAGCGGTGGAGGTTTGCCGGGTGCCCGGGCTGCGCTGGCCTGCGGATCAGCTGGGCAAGCGGGCGGATGGGTCCTGGTGTCCTGTTGGCTACAGCGTGACGGGACGGGAGATTGCCGCGGCCCGGCGTCGGTATCTCAGCTGGTACGGGGCGCTCCTGCACCTGCGGCACATCTTCCGGGCGGCCTGCCATCTGACGTCCTTTGTCGTGACGGAGGCGATGCCGCCAAGAACGCCGTGGCAAAGGGGTTGACGCGGATCTCAATCTGTTGACATAAAGCACCTGTCTGAATTGCGCCCGAAGCAGAGATCCTGCTCCGGGCGCTTTTGCGTTTGGGAACTGTGCTTTTGTCTAACCTAAAGGATAGTTTCTCTCTCTTTTTGATGAGCATTTGTCCTTTGGCGGCGGAGCTTTCATTGGGAAAGTCTGATAGACGGTCTGCAGATCAAGAGGAACGAACCATGAGCGATACCGCACCTGCAGAAACAATCATCCGGACTGTGTGTTCGTCGTCTGGGCGCGGCTGGGGGACCCGAAGCACGAGCCAGAGCGACGCATACGCCAGCGGCGGGTTCAGACCGTTGCAAATCATGAAGAGCAGTCAACGCGATGTCTGTGTTAACAGCAGCCTGCCGGACTTTGCCGCAAGCTGACTGACGGGAAACCTGACCAGATTGATCCAGCGCCCACGGGAAACCGTCGGGCGCTTTTGCGTTTGGGGGAGAGCACTTATGCCGAAGAAACCCTGTGCGCAGGGCGGGTGCTCCCGTCTAGTTGAGGTCGGGACGATCTACTGCAAGGCCCATGAGCGGGCTGAGAAGCAGAACCGGGACCGGCCATCAGAGGCGCGGCGGCGGTCAGAGCGGCCGAGCCGGAAATGGTATGCAAGCAAGGGGTGGCGGGGCAAAGGCGGGCGGCGGCTGACACAGCTGGACGCAGAGCCTTTGTGCCGGATGTGCCCGGATCATTCAAAGCAGCTGGCGACGGTGGCCGACCATGTGGTGCCGCACCGGGATGACTACGGGCTGTTCTGGTTCGGGGCGCTGCAATCGCTTTGCAAGTCTTGTCATGACAGCAAGAAACAGCGGGCCGAACGGCGCGCAGGTAGGGTGGGGGGCCTTGGAAAGTCCAGGGCCTTTTGATGTGAAACCGGCGGGGGTAATCGGATTTTTCCGCGCACAAATTTAGAGGGGGGGGGGTATGCAGAACAGTGGAACGGACATTGAGAAACTGGTGCGCCTTCTGGGCGGCTGGCCACCTCATTTTGATGATGTGGAAAAGGCGCATGGCGAAAGCCTGCTGCGGTACCTGAAGCGGGACGGGCTGGTGGATGAGCCGGTGTTTGGCCAGGTGGTGCGCTATGCGGTGCACCGGGCCGCGTTTGACCGGTTGTCGGTGCTGATCGTGGATGAGGGGTTTTAGGCCATGGAAGGGAACTTCCTGTCCGGTCTGAGCCAGCAGCGCGCCTTTCATGAAAACCGCCTGGCGGCGCTGGAAAAGGAACTGCTGGGCACGCCTTACGTGCGGGCCAAGAACGGGCAGGCAACCCAGACCTCCTTCATGGATCTGCTGGGAGATCCTGCGCCGCCCAAGGGCGGCGGCAAGGTGACGCCCTTCAAGCCGCTGACGCGCAAGGCGGGGCGCGGGTAGGCAATGAAAGACAATCTGGTGGAGATGCCGGTCACGCAAAGGGCGTTTGACTGGGTGGATGGGGTTTTGTCTGGCGCCATCCCCAGCGGCAAGCGGATCATTCAGGCCTGCCAGCGGTTCCGAACCGATCTGAGCAGGGCGGGCACGGATGCCTTTCCCTATGTGTTCGATGCGGAAGCCTCGGAGCACATGTGCGCCTTCATGGAAACGCTGCCTCATATCGAAGGGGCCTGGGCGGCGCGGGGCGAGACCATCGAGCTGCTGGGCTGGCAGGCCTTCCTGATCAGCCAGATCGGCGGCTGGCGCCACATGGTCAGTGGGCTCCGCCGGTTCCGGACGGCCTATGTGGAGGTGCCGCGGAAGAACGGAAAATCGACGCTGCTGGCCGGGGTCGGGCTCTACTTCCTCGGCGCGGACGGGGAGCCGGGGGCGAAGGTCTATTCGGCGGCGGCCTCCACCCACCAGGCCCGGATCGTGTTTGACGCCGCGCGGGTGATGGCGCTCACCGGGGAGTTCGAGGGCACCGGGCTTGATGAGCTCCTTGGGCTCACGATCGAGGAGCACAAGATCAAGACGCCGGATCCGGCAGCGGTGTTCCAGCCGATTGCGAGCCAGACCAAATCGAAGGACGGCAAGAACCCGCATTGCGCCATCGTCGATGAGCTCCACGAGCACGAAAAGCGCGATGTCTGGGACTCGATGGCCTCGGCTCTGGGGGCGCGGGAACACCCGCTGCTGATCGCGATCACCACGGCGGGCTATAACACGGCCGGGATCTGCTATGAGCAGCGCAAGTATGTGCAGAGCCTTCTGGACGGGGCGCGGGCCAATGAGCGCTACCTGGGGCTGATCTTTGAAGCCGATGAGGGCGATGAGCCAGGCGATCCCGCGACCTGGGAGAAGGCGAACCCCAGCCTCTATTCGGCCAAGTCGCTGGAATACATGCAGGACGAATGGGAGAAGGCCACGGCCAGCCCGGCGGCGATGGGGGAGTTCCTGCGCAAGCACCTGGACATCTGGACCAGTGTGGGGGCCGCGGCGCTGGATATGGATGCCTGGCGCGCCAGCGAGGATCCGGGGCTGCGGCTTGCGGATTATGCCGGGTGCAAGGCCTATCTCGGCGTGGATCTGGCGACGCGGCGCGATCCGGCCAGTGTGACGCTGGTGATCCCCGATGAGGAAGATCCGGCCAAGGGGCCTCTCAAGGTCTTCAGCTGGCACTTCCTGCCGGAGAAGCTGGTCGAGGCGCCGGGCAATGAGCACCTCTGGGGCTGGGCCAAGGATGGCTTCATCCGCACGACGCCGGGGGCGGAGCTGGATCTGCGCATCGTGGAGGCGCTGGTTCTGCAGCTGGCGGGGCTCGGGGATGACAGCTGGGGCTGGGGGCACCTGCCTGCGCTCGATATCGAGATGGTGATTTATGACGCGCTCTTTGCTGCGCAGATGGCGGCGGCCTGGGAGGCTGCTGGCATGACGGCGGTGGAGCTGCGCTCGCGGGCTTCGAACCTCAATGAACCCTTCAATAAGCTGATCGCGGCGGTGGATGATCACCGGCTGATCAATGATGGCAATCCGGTTCTGACCTGGATGGCTGGCAACACGCTGCTGAAGCAGGTGCAGGGGGGCGACTACATCTATCCGGCCAAGCTGGTGCCGGAGGACAAGATCGACGGGATCGTTGCTCTGATCAACGCGCTCTGGCCGCTGAGCCAGGTGCCGGAAGACACGGGCAATGATGACCGGCGGAACAGTTTTTTCCAGGCACTTGGCATGCCGCAGGGAGCGTAACAAATGGGTCTGATCAGCAAGGCGCTGTCCTCTGTCGGGTTGCAGCTGAAATCCGAAAGCAGCGTGAACTGGGCCGATGGTCGCGCGCAAGGCGGGGGCAGCGAGGGCCATGTAGGCAATGCGGGCGAGGTGGTCAGCGCGCGCTCCAGCCTGAGCCTCTCGGCGGTCTGGGGCTGCGCCAACCTGATCAGCGGCACGCTGTCCTCGCTGCCCTTCGAGGTGCAGCGCAGGGATAGCGATGGCTTCACGGAAACGGATCCGGGCCATCCGCTCCATGCAGTGATCCATGAGAGCCCGAACTTTGACCAGACAGCGCTGGACTTCTGGGACTTCATGAACCTGTCGATCGAGCTCTGGGGCAATGCCTATGCCTCGGTGCAGCGGCGGGACGGGAAGATCGTGGCGCTTTACCCGGTGCATCCGGAGGCGATGGCGGTGCGGCGGCTCGGCAGCGGGCGGATTGAATACCGTTGGAGCGATGGCGGCAAATCCTTCGTGCGGCTGGACCGGGATGTGTTCCACATCCGCGGGCCCGGCGGCAATGCGCTGGGGGGCATGTCAACGCTGCGCTTTGGTGTGCAGGCCTTCTCTTCGGCGCTGGCGGCGGACCGGGCGGCGGCGGGCATGTTCCGCAACGGGCTGCGCCCCTCAGCGCTGATCAAGTTCAAGGAATGGCTGAGCGCACCGGAGCGGGAGGCGGCGGAGAAGATCGTCGAAAAGTACCTGGGGGCTGTGAACTCGGGCAAACCGTTCATTGCCGAGGGGGGCATGGAATACGACCACCTCAGCATCTCGCCGGAAGATGCGCAGATGCTGGAAACCCGGCAGTTCTCGGTCGAGGAGATCTGCCGCTACTTCCAGGTGCCGCCCGCGCTCATTGGTCATGCGGGGGCCTCGACGGCCTGGCCGACCAGCGTGGATCAGCAGGTCCTGATGTTCACAAAGTTCTACCTGCGCCGCCGGGTGAAACGGATCGAGCAGGCCGTGAGAAAACAGCTGCTGACCCCGGCGGACCGGGCGGCGGGTGTGAGCGTTCGGATCAACATGGACGGGCTGATGCGCGGGGACAGCGCCAGCCGGGCGGCGTTTTACCAGATCATGGTTCAGATCGGCGCAATGACGATCAACGAGGTGCGCAAGCTGGAAGGGCGGCGGCCTGTGACGGGCGGCGATGAGGTGCGCATGCAGATGCAGAACATTCCGATCACGGAGACAGGAGAGGGCTGATGGTGGTGGAGACGAAGGATATGGCGGTTGATCTGACGGCCGCCGCGGACAGTGGCGCGATTGAAGGCTATGCCAGCCTCTTCGGGATCGAAGACCAGGGCGGTGATATCGTGGCGCCGGGCGCCTATGCCGCCAGCCTTGCAAAGCTGACGCAGGCCGGGCGCCGGGTGAAGATGCTCTGGCAGCATGATCCGGCGCAGCCGATCGGGGTCTGGGATGAGGCGCGCGAGGATGAGCGCGGGCTCTGGGTGAAGGGGCGGATCCTGACGGAGGTGGCCAAGGGCCGCGAGGCGCAGGCGCTGATCAAGGCGGGATCGATTGACGGGTTGTCGATCGGCTACCGGACGGTGAAGGCGCAAAAGCAGAGCGGCGGGCAGCGTCTCTTGCAGGAGCTGGAGCTCTGGGAGGTCTCGCTTGTGACCTTCCCGATGCTGCCTGAGGCGCGGGTGGCCGCGAAATCCGAGGTGCCCGCGCAGGTATTGGACAAGCTCCGGGCCGGGGATCGGCTGACGGAGCGGGAGTTTGAACGGATGGCCAAGGGAATTGGTCTTTCAAACTCGCAGGCGGAGCGTGCCGCGCGCATCCACCTGAAGGGGCAGGGGGAGCCTGCCACAGCGGAGAGCGAGGCGGTGTCGTTTTACGCCGCGATGCTGGGTTCCTGACCCGCAGATAACCCTAACATTTAGAGGAGGTTCCCCATGTCGGGAGAGACCAAGACCGCTGCAGAGCTGGCAGCGGAAACGAAAGCTGCGTTCGATCGTCAATTCGACGCTGTGAAAGCCATTGCCGAGGATGCTCTCGGTAAGGCGCAGGCCGGTGAAGAGCTGGGCCGGTCGGTCAAGGAAAAGGCCGATGAGGCCCTGGTGGAAATGAATGGCCTCAAATCCACGCTGACCGAGCTGGAGCAGAAGCTGGACCGCGATGGCGGTGCGGCTGGACCTGAGCACAAAAGCGTGGGGCAGCAGTTCGTCGAGAGTGATGAGTTCAAGTCCTTCGGGGAAGATGGGTTTGGCCGCAATTCCAAGGCGCGGATGGAGCTGAAGGCTTCGCTCACGCTGGCGACCACGGATACCGATGGTGCGGTCGGGGCCGGGGTGGGCGCAACGCGCCTTCCGGGCATTCAGGAGATGCCGCAGCGGCGGATGACGGTGCGCGATCTGCTGTCGCCGGGCCGGATGGATGGCAATACGCTGGAATATGTGCAGGAGACGGGGTTCAACAACAACGCCGCGCCTGTTGCCGAAGGCGGCCCGAAGCCGGGATCTGACATCAAGCTCACTGAGAAATCCACCGGAGCCAAGGTGATCGCGCATCACATGAAGGTGTCGCGCCAGGCGCTGAGCGATGTCTCGCAGCTGCGCTCGATGATTGACCAGCGGCTGCTCTATGGTCTGGACTTCAAGGAAGAGGTGCAGATCCTGAATGGCGATGGCACCGGGCAGAACCTGCATGGGATCATTCCCAATGCGACGGCCTATGCGCCTGCCTTTGCGGTCGGGGCGGAGACGGTGATCGACAAGCTGCGGCTTGCGATGCTGCAGGCGGCCCTGGCGGAATACCCGGCCACGGGGCATGTGCTGAACCCGATCGACTGGGCGCGGATTGAGCTCACCAAGAACGCCAATGAGGATTACATCATCGGCAATCCGCAGGGCAGTGCGCAGCCGATGCTGTGGCGCCTGCCGGTGGTTCAGACGCAGGCGATCACGGTGGACAAGTTCCTGACCGGGGCGTTCCGCATGGGTGGTCAGGTCTTTGACCGCTGGGATGCCTCGATCGAGACCGGTTATGAAAACGATGACTTCACCCGGAACATGGTGACGATCCTGGCCGAGGAGCGCCTGGCGCTGGCGATCTATCGCCCGGAGGCCTTCATCTACGGGGATCTGGGCTTTGTTGCCTGATCTGGAGTGATCTGAGCCACCAGGGGCGCGCAGTTTTTCGCGCCCTTTTCTTTTGAAGGAGCGGGAGAAAGTCCATGAAATACATCGTCAAACGTCCGCATCAGGGCGACCAGTGGTACAATGAAGGGGACGCGCGGGAGGCGGATCCGCGCGATGTGGCGCATCTGGTGGCGCGCGACGTGCTTGTTCTGCCCGAAGAGGGGGAGGACACCGAGGCGCCGGAAGATCCGGAGGGCAGCAAGGCCAGCCCGGTTCCGGAAACCAAAGCCTCCGAGCCTGCTGAAACCAAAGGGCAGGAGTAAGCCGCGATGTGGCTGGAACGGCTCTCTGGTGGCAATGCGGCGCTGATCACGCTTGCGGATGCGAAGGACAAGCTGCGGATCCTCACGCCTGAAGGAGAAGATCCGGAGCTTGATGCGGAGATCACCCGGGCCATTGCTGCGGCTTCTGCGCATCTGGATGTGGATGGCGATGGCTTTGGTGGCCTCGGCTTTCCTCTCGTGTCGCAGCAATGGGTGCGCAAGGGGGCGGGGTTTACCAGTGATCTGCTGCGCCTGCCGTTTGCGCGGATCCACTCGGTGGATGCGGTGCGCTGCCTGCAGGAGGACGGATCCAGCCTGACCGTGCCGCCTGGGGATTACATCCTTGCCGGATCCGGCCGCGCCCGGCGCATTGAGCTGCTGCCCGGCAAATCCTGGCCCTCCCATGCCGCGCGCGCCGATGCGGTGGAGATCGTGTTCACGGCGGGCTTTGCCACCGCTGAGGAGGTGCCGGAGGATATCCGGGCGGCGGCGCGTGAGCTGGTGAAGCTCTATTATGATCATCCGCTGGCGGATGCGGCTTTGGGTGTTCCGGAGCAGGTGCAGCGCGGGGTGGATCGACTGACCCGCCGCTACCGGGCCTTTGCAGGATGAAGGCGGGATCGGCGCCGCGCCTCGACCGGCGGATTGTGATCCTTGAGGCGAGTTTTGCGGAGAATGAGGCAGGGGAAGAGGTTGCCACCGGCTGGGCGGAGTATGCCGAGGGGCGGGCGCAATACACGCCGGTCTCTGATGGTGAGCGCATGCGGGCAGCATCTGTGGAGCAAAAGACGGATGCGCGGTTTGTTGTCCGCTGGTCGATCAAGCTGGCGGCGGTCAATGGCGAAAACCGGATCCGGTTTGACGGGGCGGACTGGCAGATCACCGGGGTGAAAGAGATCGGCCGCGGGCTTTGGATCGAGATTACCGCGTGGAGGATCCGGTGACTGGAGGGGGATTGCGTCCCAAAGCGTGCAGCCCGTGGTTTGTTGCGAGATAGGGATGTGCCACGGGCTGCAGCTTCTTCGGTCCGTTCCTCATCTAACAATGTCCGGATTGCTCAGAGATTAACGGAATGAGCGTTTGAGAGAATTTTTTGATGAAGCAAGGATCTCAGACATGTCAGTCAAGATGAAGATCGAAGGCGCCGGTGATATCGAGCGGGCGCTGGGTCAGCTTGCGCGGGGCACGGCCAAGGGCGTGCAGCGGCGGGCGATGAAGAAGGCGCTGCAGCCGGTGGCCACAATGGCCGATGCGTTGTCACCCTTTACGGTGAAGGTCACCAGCAAGCTGACGGCCCGGCAGGCGCGGGAGGCGCGCAGCGACCGGGGACGCAGCAAGGTAGTGCTTTATGTGGGGCCGGTGCAGCCAGATGACAGCGATGCACCGCACGGCCACCTTTACGAGTTCGGCACGGGGCCGCGGATGCAGGAAACGACCGGCAGGTTCGTCGGTGCGATGCCTGCGCGGCCTTTCATGCGTCCCGCCTGGGATGCCAACAAGGCGCAGATGCTGGAGACCCTGAAGCGCGAGACCTGGGCCGAGATCGAAAAGACGATTGCGCGCGCGCGGCGCAAGGCCGCGCGGGCAGGCGTATCAGCATGGAAGGTGAGCTGAAGGATCTCCTGAAGACGCTGGGGCATCCGGTGGTCTGGGGCGTCTTTGACCGGGACGTGGGCTTTCCCCGGATCAGCCTGCAGCGGATCAGCAATGTGTCGGCCTATTCCCAGACCGGGCGCGGCGACGTGGAGACCGCGCGGGTGCAGGTGAACATCCATGCCCGCACCTATGGTGAGATCATCCCGCTCGCTCGTCAGGTCTCCCAGACCCTGACAGCGTATCGCGGCGGGTCTGTAATCCGCTGCAAAGAGATATCCCGCCGGGATGGGACGAACCCCTCCGGCGGCGATGTGATCCGGCTTCAGATGCTGGACATTCAGGTGCGCTACCGCGCCTGACCGCTGGCCGGGTGACCGGCTCAATCAACAAATGATGGAAGGAAGAAGCCAATGGCAGAGAATGTCATTCCGGGCGATCTCGTTGACATGGAATGGTCCGTCGACGGGGTGGACGGGAACTTTGCGGTGATCAAGGGCTGCAAGACGATCGGGATCCCGGAGGTTGACCAGGAATACCGGGACCGGACCTCGCTGGACAGCCCGGGCCGGTTCAAGGAATGGGGCCTCGGCCTCAAGGATGGCGGGGAGATCACCCTCAACTGCTTTTACTCGACCGAGCTTTACAAGCAGGCCGCAGCCTATAACGCGGCAGGCAAACCGGTGTTCTTCCGGGCGACGCTCCCGCCGGGCGAGGGGCAGAGCACGGGCGATCTCTTTGCCTACAAGGCCTATGTGGTGCCGACGATCCCCACCACCGACCAGGACGGCGATCTGATGACCGATCTCAAGCTGCGCACCACCGGCGCGGTTGACTGGGTAGAAGGGACGGCAGCGGTATGATCAATCACGCGAAGATGAAGGTGGGCAAGACCACCCACAAGCTGAAGTTCTCGACCGCCGCGCTGATGCGGATGGAAGCGGAAAATGACGGCCAGCCCTTTGATGCGCTGGTGGATCATCTGATCACCGGCAAGGGCGGCGCGTCTTTTGTTGTCTCTGTGCTGGCCGCCGTGATGAACGATGGCGCGGGCGGCGAGCGGGACGAGGCCGTTGCCCTGGTCGATGGGGCAGGCGGCGTGCGCAAGGTGTTGACCTCTCTTGGTGAGGCCATCGCGGTTGCCTTCCCTGCAGAGGCAGATCCGGGCGCTGATCCAGATGAGGACGCAGAGGGAAACAGCGAGGGAAACGGGCAGGCCGCAGGGGCGTAGACTGGCAGGCGCTCTATCGGTCGTGGTGCAGGCTGGGTCTGCACCACGATGATTTTGGCGCGGTCACCCTGCGGGAATACGATCAGATCACCCGGGCAGTGATCGATGGCAAGAACGATGAGGTCCAGGCGCGGCGGGTGCTTCAGCAGGAGCTGGCGGTTCTGTTCAGCCATGCGGTCCACAGTCCAAAAACCATCCCCGACTTTACGAAGGCGGGGGCGGAACACTCCGGCAAAACCAAGCGGGACAAGAAGAGCGATGCGCAGGCTGTCGAGCAGCTGCGCGCCTCGCTGATGAGCCTGCACTTCCACAATCAGAGAGGGGCATGAGATGGCCGCGATTATTGGCGCTCTTCGGGGCGTTCTGTCCATGGATTCGGCTGCCTTTGAAAGCGGCGCCAAGCGGGCCCAGTCCACCATGGGCAAAACCGAGCGGCGCATGCTGCGGATGGGCGCCAATATGGAGAAGGCCGGGCGGCGGATGTCGCTGGGCCTGACCCTGCCGCTGGCGGGCGCCGCTGCGGTGGCGGTCAAATCCAGCCTGCAGATGGTGGATGCGCAGGCGAAGATGGCGCAATCCCTCGGCACCACTGTCAAATCCATGCAGGTGCTGGACCGGGCAGCGGATCTGTCTGGCGTGTCGATCGGGGAGGTGCAGCAGGCGACGATCCAGCTGACCAAGCGGCTGAGCCAGGCGGCGGGCGGATCCGGCGCGGCGGCCAAGGCGCTGAAGCGGCTGCATTTGAATGCCTCCGATCTGCAGCGCCTGCCGCTGGATGAGCGTCTGGCCCGGATCCAGGGGGCGCTTGCGGATTACGTGCCGCAGGCAGAACGCGCGGCGGTGGCCTCGGATCTCTTCGGCAGCCGGGCCGGTCTGATCTTCACCCGCATTGACAGCGCCACCCTGAAGCTGGCCGCAGAGGATGTGGGCCGCTTTGGCGTTGCGATCTCAGAGGTGGATGCGGACCGGCTGGAGACGGCCAATGATGCGATGTCGCGGATGGGGCTGGCCGGGCGGGGTCTGGCCAATCAGCTGACCATCGCGCTGGTGCCTGCGATGCAGACCGTCAGCGATGGCGCGGCCTCGGTGGCGGAATGGTTCAACGGGCTGGGCGAGGGCACCAAGCGGGTGATTGCGCTTGGCACGGCGGGGGCGGCTGCGCTGGGACCGCTGGCCGTGGGGCTGGGCCTGACCCTCAAGCTGACCGCGCCGCTGGGTGTGGCGATGGCGGGGATGCTGTCTACCGTTGCGCTGGCGCCAGTGCGGTTCCTGGCGGCGGCAAAGTCTGCGGTGGCGCTGGAAATGGCGCTCGGGGCCACCACGACCCGGGCGGCGCTTGGCAGTGTTGCCATCAAGGGCCTGTCGCGGGGGCTGGTGCTTTTGCGCGGTGCAGTGATCACTACCGGGATCGGCGCGCTGGTTGTAGGCGCGGGGTACCTGGCCATGAAGTTCCACCAGCTGGTCACTGCGACCGGTGGCTGGGGCATGGCGCTGCAGGCGCTTGGCGATCTCGCCTCGGGCGTCTGGCTGGGGATCAAGACCAGTGCCAGATCGATCGGCCCGGCGCTTGGCGCCGTCTGGGAGACCGTCAAGGCAGGCTTTCTGCGCATGATGGGTACGATCTCGGAAAACTGGTCGGCCTTCCTGTCGGGGCTGGCGGTTCGGGTGAGGAACATCCCGGGCATGTCGGGCGCCTTTGATGCGCTGAATGAAGCCTCTGGCCGGGCCTTTGAAGGCGTTGCGAGGTATGACGCGCTGGCGGTGCGGGCTGCAAACAGCAGCGCGGCGCTGAAGAAAGAGGCCAAGGGGCTGGTGCGCGAGGGCTGGGATAAGGCCGCGGCTGCGCTCAAGACCCTGACGCTGCAGATGGACAGCGCCAATGCGGAACTGGATGCGGGCGACGACAGCGCCGATGCGTTGAAGAACAGCCTCGAGGATCTGAACGATACGCTGGATGATGGGTCCGGCGGTGGCACCAAGGACAAGCTGGATAAGACCAAGAAAAAGGCAAAGGACCTGTCCGAGGAGCTGAACGGGCCGCTGTCCTCTGCGGTCGATGGCGTTGCGCGCTCCTTCGGGGACTGGGTGGCGAATGGCCTGCGGGATTTTGAGGGCCTCTGGGATGGGATCAAACAGGCGGCAAAACGCGGGCTTGCGGATCTGGCGTCCTCCTTTGCGCAGAACACGCTGAAGATTGCACTGGGGTTGTCGGTGACGGGATCCGGCAGCGCGGCCAGCGCAGGCACTGCCGTGCTGGGCGGTGGCGGAGGTGGCGTGAACCCGCTGGGGATCTTGAGCAATGTCGGCGGTCTGGTTGGCGGGGGCGGTATTGCCGCCGGGATCGGCTCTGGCCTTGGCGGTGTTCTGACTGGCGGCGGCCTTGGCTCCAGCTTTGCCAACCTCGGCGGGCTGGTCAGCGGCGCCTCCAGCGGCTGGGGCGCGCTTGGGGCGGCTCTGCCTGCGGCGGGTCTCGTGCTGGGTGGCATTGCGCTTCTGGCCAAGGGTCTCAGCCGCAAATACGCAGGCTCGGGGATCCGGGGGCGCTTTGGCGCTGATGGTTTTGAAGGCTCCTCGATCGACTTCTACAAGGGCGGGTTCCTGCGTTCCAACCGCACCGACTACAAACCGCTGGAGGCCGACTTCGAGGCGGCGCTGGATCAGAGCGTCACCGGGCTGACCGATGGCGTCAAGGATATGGCGGCCTCGCTGAACCTTGGCACCAAGGCGCTGGAAGGCTTTACCAGCGAAGGCTTCACGCTCTGGACCAATGGCAAAAGCCAGGAAAAGATCCAGGAGGAACTGCAGGCCCGCATTGAAGAGACCGGTGCGGAAATGGCCGAGCTGGTTCTGGGCACGGATCGCTTCAGCCGCGCCGGGGAAACCGCCCTTGATACGCTGGGGCGCCTGTCGGGCAGCCTCACCGCAGTCAACGATGCGGCGGATCTCCTCGGCCATGGTTTCTTTGATGTCTCCCTGAAGGGCGGCGATGCGGCTTCGCAGCTGGTCGATCTCTTCGGCGGCGCCGAGGCCATGGCAGGATCTGTCTCCGCCTACTTCGGGGCCTTCTACTCCGAAGGCGAGCGCACGGAGGTGATCCTGCGGCGTCTGCGCGAAGAGTTCGGGGAGCTGGGCGTCGCCATGCCCACAAGCCGGGATGGCTTCCGGGAACTGGTGGAGGGGATCGATACCACCACGGAACACGGGCGCGAACTTTATGCAGGCCTTCTGCAGATGTCCGGTGCCATGGCTGAGGTGCTGCCGCAGGTCAGCGCCTATTCCGCCGAGCTGGCGGGCATGGTGGGGGAGATCGGCGGCGAACTTGGCGCGCAGATTGATGCGGCCCGCGCCCGGGTCTCTGAGGAACGCGCCACGGCGGAAAGCTGGCGCCGTGCGGGCAGCGGGCTGCGGGAGCTGGTGGATGGTCTGATCACTGGCGATCTGACCGGCGCAAGCGCGGCGCAGGCCGAGGCGGCGCAGCGGGCGCGGCTGGACGGTGCGCTTGCAGCGGTGCGCGGCGGAGATCTCTCGGCTGCGGAAAGCCTGCCGGAGCTGGCGCGCGCCTATCTGCAATCGGCCCGGGCCGGAGCGGGATCGGCGCTGGAATACCGGCGCATCGCGGCAGAGGTGCAGGGCCAGCTGCGGTTTGCGGCTGGGGTGGCGGATCTTGAAAGCGGCAATGATGAGGTTCTGGCCGGTCTTTACGCGCAGCAGATCGAGGTCCTGACCTCGCTTCGCAGCTTCCTGCAGCTTGAAGGGCTGACCGGCGATCAGATCGCGGATCTGAGCCAGGGCGTGCAGGATCTGGCAGCGGACTGGGATGGCACCGTCAGCGCATTTGAAACCTCCCTCGGTTCGCTGGAGGATGCCATCAGCCAGGCCGAGGCCTTCAGCTATGATGACCTGGTGGGGGCGCTGGATGTGGCGGTCACGCTGGCCGATGACGCACCGCGCTGGCTGCGCCGGATGGTGGAGCAGGCAGATAGCGGGATCCGCACCACGCTGGACTTCATCATCCGCCGCAATGATCTGACGGCGGCGGATCGCTGGATTGCCACCCATGCCCTCTCGCAGCATGTGGCCAGCCTTGACCTGGTGCTGCGCGAGGATCTGGACCGGCAGACCCGTAAGCTGGTTCTGACCAATACCGAAGAGCTGCGCCGCAAGCTGATGCTGCAGCTGGGCCGGGATCTCGATCCGGACACCCGGGCCATGGTGTTGACCCGCAGCGCCAACCTGTCCCGCCGGGTGAACGTGGCGCTGAGCCGGGAGGGCGGGGACAACGTGGAGCGGCTGACGCGCCTGCAGGATCTGATCGGGGCGCGGGGGCAGGCCGGGCGGATCAGCTTTGGCGGCGCGGTGCGCCTGACGGCGGATACCGTCTTCAGCGATCTCACCTCGGCCTCCGGGGATCTGCTGCAGCCGATGGAAAACCTGCGGGCCATGCTGGGGGATCTGCGCGCGGCGGTGCAGCTGGACACGGCAGAGCGGCAGGCCCAGTCAAAGATCGCATCGCTGCAGATCCGCGGCGCCGGGCTGGCGGATCGCACAGAGGTCAAACGGGCAGGGGGCGCCGAGCTGATCGGCCAGATCGAGGATCTGCAGGCCTCCACCGGGGTCAAGCTGCTGCGGGGCTCAGGCGAGGACGCCATCCTGCGCCAGCGCGAGGATGGCACGATTGCCTATCGCGCGGATTACACCAGCGGCGGCGCGGGGCTGGCAGCCTTGAATGCGGCCTTCCGGGGCGCTGATGGTCTGGAAGCAAAGATCGCGGCTTACAATGAGCGGATCAGCGGCAGGAACGATCGGCTGGAGCGCCTGCGGGCGCAGATCCGGGGGCTGGGCGGTATTCCGCAGTTTGCCGCAGGCGGTGCCCATGCAGGCGGTCTGCGCATCGTCGGGGAGCGCGGCTGGGAGATCGAGCGCACGGGTGCCTCCCGCATTCACAGCCATGCCGAGTCCGTGGCGATGCTGGATAACCGCTTCGTGGTGCAAAGCGTCAACGCCCTGGCCAAACAGGTCGGGGTGCAGGGGCAGAGCATGGAGCTGTTCGTGCGCAAGATCGCGCAGTTCCTTGAGGACTGGGATGAAGCCGGGCAGCCGGAGGTGCGGGTCTGATGGACTTCAACATCATCGCGCCGATGGCGGTCACCACTGCCGAGCTGACCGCCTCCAATATCCCCGAGGATGATCATCCCGAATGGGCTGCGGGGACCACCTACGCCAAGGACGATCTGGTAATCTCGCTCGCCTCCCATCGGATTTACCAGAGCATGCAGGATGGCAACCTTGGCAAGGATCCTCTGACCGATGATGGCAGCTGGTGGTTCGACCTGCGGGCCACCAACCGCTGGTCAGCCTTTGATCAGCGGCGATCGAACACGGCGTCACATGCCGATCAGATCACCTATTCGATCACCCCGACGCAGGATTGCGATGCCATCGCGCTCTTCGGCCTTACCGCCGGGTCCGTGCGGATCGAGGTCTGGGACGGTCCCAGCCAGATCTATGATCAGACCTTCGTGATGGTCGACACCGGCCATGTGGTCAGCGTCTACACCTGGTTCTTCGGCGGCATTGTCTACACCCGCCAGAAGGTTCTGAACGGCTTTCCGGGCTACATCGGCCACCGCATTGACATCACCATCGCGGCGGTCGGGGCCACCGCGAAGGTCGGCCATATTGTTCTCGGCCGGAACCATCTGCTGGGGCAGGTGATGAACCTGCCGCGCATCTCCTTCGTCAGTCACAGCCGCAAGGGCTATGACGATTTTGGGGATGAGATCCTGGTGAAGCGCGGCTCCACCCGCAAGATCGAGGTGGCCTTGCTGGTGCCGACCATCCAGGCGCCGCGCGTGATGGACATCATGGCCGAGATCGATGGTCTTGCGACGGCCTTCTACGCCTCGGGCACGGGGCCAACTTACGGGATCGAGGGGCTGGGGTTCCTCGATGACCACGGCCAGCCGCTGGATGTGGCGGGCGAAAGCACATTCCCCCTGATCATGAAAACACTGAAATAGGACAGGAGAGCCATGAGCTATCCGGAGTTCTCCGACTTCCCGCCGATCCCGCAGCGATCGGCGGCGGAGGCGGATTTTGACACCAAGATGTCAGCGCTGTTCCAGCACTTTGCCACCACCCACCGGGCAGAGCTGATCGCGCTGATCGACTTTTTGAAGACAAACAGCACCATCATTGGCGGTGCGCTGAATGCCACCACCGTGGGGCTGGATGCCCCTGCAGAGGGGAAGTTTACCGCGCTGGAAGCGCCACAGCTGGATCTGGTCAACACCGTGTCTGGGGTCCTGGCGGTTCTGGGGGCAAGCGCATCAGATCTGAATATCGGGACCAACTCGAACCACCCGGTTGATCTGAGGGTGGCGGGGATCAGGAGTATCCTCCTGTCCACCAACGGAACCAAATCATTCTATCAGACTGACGGTTCCACTGTGGGGGTTACTATCGACGGCAGCGGAAACGTAAATACAGCTGGATTTCTTGCTGTTGGCAGGGATTACGCGTTCAGCCCACTTGACGTCGAGAATGGTGCATTGGTCTCCAGCGGAGACGTTGCAGATGATAGACGCGGGACAATCCACTTGCAGAATGTTGGCGGAACACCTGCAGATGGCGCCTTGGCGGTAGGTATCTCTTTCAGTGGAGTAAATACCAGACGCAGACGCGCGCTTATTGCCAGCTACCAAGATGGGGAAGACGGCGACCCAACAGGACTTAGAGCCCGATTTGAAACTAATTGAGTGAGTTCAGGAGGTTGTGTTTCTGTTCGGGTACGACACTGAACGGAGACCACGATGGCCTGGACCGAACTCACCCGCAGCCAGCATGCCCGTGAGGGC
>NZ_JBDOQR010000049.1:0-35171 GCF_039839315.1 Phaeobacter sp. CAU 1743
TGACACTGGAAACCGTCGCCGCGATTTGCGACACTGCTCCCATGGACCCGGCGGAAATCGCCGCCCTGTAATTGCGGCCGAGCTAAGGCCGAAGAACAAAGTTACACCAGTTCCCGGGACACAATCGCGTGATGAAATCTGTTTAGCCGCTGCGATACACAGCGGACATTCAATGCGTGGTTGATCGCAGCGCGTGAAACGGTAGTTTCGACCTCGGCAAAGCTGCCGAACGCCCTTGCAGCAGTTACGTCAGGGGCGGACAAAACCGCATTGATAGAAGGCCATACGCACATGAATTTCGCGTCAAACACTTTGAAAGCTCCAATTTTGCTTGGAACTTTGGCGGCTGTTTCCGCCTGCAACGTCGAGACCCACGCAGAAATCTACACTTCCGACGTCTACGCTGTTCTTGAAACCAAAGAGGCGCTTGAAACTCCGCTGACCCTTGCGTTTGAGGCGGGCAGCGAGAGCGGCTGTCAAAAAGCGGAAACTCAGCTCAAAGGACCGCTTGAGCGGGCATTCGGGCGCGCCGACTTCATCGGCTGCGTCAATATCGGCTATGACAAATACGGCAAATTCCGCGTGCCGGTGGACCTTGTCGGACAGACCGGCGGTGAGAAAGCGACCGTCGCGAAGCCGATGCACATTGCGGCCACATCCGGGGACGACGGATTTGTTCGGGTCGAATTTGTCTTCAATCGTGAGGAAATGATCGCCTTGGCCGATTCCATTCCCGAAGAGCTGACCCGCTATCTGAGTGAAAAACCCGATATCATCCTGTCCGCGACCATCGCCAACGACCTGAGGCAAGATATCAACGTAACCGTGGTTGACGTGTTTGCGGACGGAAAGCCGCTGAAATCCATGACGGATTACAACCTCCCGCGTCGGGGCGAGGTCAACATTGCCCTTTCCGATGTTGGCAACGCCTCTTTTGGTCAGAGCGAGACAACGGCTCTGATCGGCTGGCTTCCAGCTCAGACAGAGTAGGCCATGCTCAATTCCCGGCGGATATGTCAGCGCAGCGGTCACGCTGCCACCTCGACAGCCTGCCCGAAGAACTCAGGCGCGCCGGGATCTGTCAGCATGACAAGCAAGGCAATATGGCTTGCGGGGGCGGTCACCGCCCCCCACCAGTTCAGCGCGGTCTGAAAGCTGACGTCGCAGAACAGCGCAACCTCGCGCGGGCTGTTGAAGCGGGCTCGGAAGTAGGTCGACCAAAGGTCAGGCGCGCACGACTTTAGCGCGTAGGGCTCAAACTTATTTGACCAAGACTTTTGCCCAGCGCCACGCGCATCATCGCTGCATGGCAGATCATTGTTCACAATCAGGGTCAGGCGCGGGCGGCTCATTGGACCTCTTCCTTCACGGCTTCGGGATGCCCTCGAAAGAGGTGTTCTGGGACTTGGGTCCCGTTGTCAGCGCAGAACTTGCGAACCTTCCAAAACCAATGCGCAGGGAAAACGCCCTCTTTTTTCGCACGGCTGACGAGTTGCGCAGAAAAGCCCGTTGCTTCCTGGAATCTCTGCCGATCAACTTTTTCGAGAAAATCTTTAAGTGTCATGTCGCTTCTCAGTGTGCCTGGCACCCACAAAACTACGCATTTTGCGTATCATGTAAATACGCAAATTGTTCAGTGCCGCAAATTGCCTCAGCCGGTAGATTGTTCCCATGCTAGAAGAACAAGAAGACCATATCGAAGCTGTTGCGGCACGGCTTAAGCGCGTCCGTGAAGTTCTCGGCCTGTCAAAAAAAGAGTTTGCCGAACGGGCTGGTCTTACCGAACAGACATACGGTCCCTTTGAAAACGCCAGGCGGGAGCTTTCCCTCACGGCAGCCAAAAAACTGCGTAAGCGTTACGGCTTGCCGCTTGAGTTTATGTATTTTGGAAAGATCGAGGATTTGCCGACGAGGATTTCCAAGGATCTTTGATCTAACCCATCGGTAAGGTCAGCCCAAAAATCCAACGGCAAGCCAGATTGCCTGCGTGCGCGCTTGAGTAACGCCAAAGTATTGTGGTCTTCGTAATTCATGCTCAAGTATCCGAGTACTTCATAATCTCCACTCCCTCCACGCGCAAATATCGGTCCCCATCCCGTCACACGCTACCGTGTGTCTCTCTGCTCACGCCCGCACAGGGCTACACACTCACACATCGCAGAAATTGAAAATATGCAATTTGCGTACTTTTCTTATTGACATACGCAATTTGCTTAGTCTACCAATGAATCATCAACCTGATGGAGGATTGAATGCAAGATATCACCAAGACCGCCCGGCAGATCGCCGGTTCGCCTGAGGATTACCTCGACGAAATCCACCTGTTCACGTCGGCATGGGCTGCCATGAAGGCAGCACGGGGTCAGGGGTTCAACCCTTCCCGCCTTCGGGCAGCGCACCTGATCGACAGCCCCGCGCCGTCGCCGGAGCCGACGCAACAGACCCTTGATCGCGTCGCGCAGAAGGCCCGCGAAATCATCGACGCCAAGGGCTACCAGCCCAAGCGCCGCCATGTGGCCTGATCGACCAGACCGCATCGCCCTGCCCCGTATCGCCGTCGAGGCGGTGCCGCACAGCAGGACGCACCCACGGGCGCCGCCCGCCCCCAGATAGCCGGATAGCGGCGCGTGATTTCGGAGGATTGCACGCGCCGTTTTTCTCGAGGTTTCGCGCCCTTGCGCAGGGGCGCGGATCAGCGCGGGCGGTGCAATCCTCCATCCCTACACTGCCCGCGCACAAATTTCAGAAGGGACGAAATCATGGCAAATGACGCGAAAACACTGGCCGAAGCCCTCGCGCGGCGCACCGCAGCAGAGCGGCGCGAAACGATGGCAAACGCTGTGATCGAGGGGAACGGCAGTTATCCGATCCTCGCCCCCCTTCGGTCACTTGTCGAGATCCAGTTGCACGGCATCACTGCGACCGGTTGGGGTGAAGATCAGGCTATCGAGAACTGGATCCGCGCCGCCGATCCGCAGCTTGCCGGTGTAGAGGCTTAACGATGGCGCTCCCCAGCCGTCAGAAGCTCTATTCGGTCGCACAGGACATGCAGAGCCGCGATGTGTTCGGGCAAGCGATCCTGTTGCAGCAGCTCGGTGGCCGGGTTTTCCCTGCCAGCCCCCATGCGAGCGACCGTTTCGATTATGACGCGATGCAATGGCACGTATCGCTGCTGGGCATCATCGGGCGCGGCCCGGATCTGGCGGACGCCTTGGCCGACTGGCTCAAGACTGCCCGGCTCTACCACCGGACAGACGACACCCGACGCGCGACCGACGGGCGCCCTGACTGCCCTTACAACGGCCAAGCGCCGTTGCCTGAAACACTCCCCGATGCTGAGGCCCGAAACCTGCCAAAGCACCGACTGGCCGGGGGCGCTGCTCCCGGCCCCTTTTGAACACCCGCGGGCAGGCCCCGCATCCCCTGGGCGCGGCAAAGCCCACCACTCACGAAAACCCGCCGCGCCCCAGGGAATGAATTTGCAAAGGTGACACCCATGGCAAAGATCCTGATAGGTTGTGAAACCAGCGGCATCGCGCGGCGCGCCTTTGAGGCCCGCGGGCATGACGTGTGGTCCTGCGATATCGAGGCGGCAGAGGATGGCTCAAACCGCCATATCCGCTGCGACATTCGCGATGGCATCCTTGATGAGGGTTGGGACCTTTTGGCAGTCATGCACCCGCCTTGCACGCGCCTGTGTCGATCTGGGCGCCGCTGGATGAGCGGCCCTGGAAAATGGACCATGCCGCGCCAGCTCCCCAAGGGGCGCACCTGGGCCGAAATGCGGGCTGAGTTTGAGGAAGGTGTCAGCGTCTTTGCCGCGTGCTGGAATGCCCCGATTGAGCGGGTCGCGATTGAAAATCCGGTAATGAATGACCTGGCCAAGGACCGGATGCCGACCGACCTGCCCGCGCCCCATATGGTCCAGCCATTCTGGTTCGGAGAACCGGCGTACAAGGCGACAGGCTGGTATCTGCGCGGCCTGACACCATTGGCGCCGACAGATCCCCTGAAAGAGCCGGAGCGCGGCTCTGATGAATGGAAGAAATGGAACCGGATTCACCGGATGCCGCCCAGCGCGGAGCGCGCACGCCTGCGCAGCCGCTCTTTCCCCGGAATGATGAACGCCGCAGCCCATCAATGGGGCGATCAGGCGTCCAGCCAATACGCGGCCGCAGCCGCTTAACCAGCGCCGCTTTCTTACCCCCTCAGAGCGCCCAGCGCTTTCTTACAAACCAATGGAGGCCGATATGACAGACAAGCCGATCTTGTTCAGCGGCGATATGGTCCGCGCACTGCTGGCAGGCAGTAAGACCCAAACGAGACGCGTGATCACAAAGCAGGCAGCACATGATGCGCTGGCAACCTTTGGCCCGGAGTTCCTGCGTCTGCCGGGAAATCGCGACCTTTTGCCGATCAACGTCGTACCTGGTGACCGCCTGTGGGTGCGCGAGACACATGCGCTGACCAACAAGCACGCCTACCGACTGAGTGTCGGTGTGGATCAGCGCGTCAACCCAGCCAACGACTATGACGCCGCAGTCTACCGGGCTTGCTTCGACCGCAGCACCGGCGGTCTGCGTTGGCGCCCGTCGATTCACATGCCTCGCTGGGCATCCCGACTGACGCTGACCGTAACGGGCATCCAGGTCGAGCGATTGCAGGGGATCTCCCGCGAGGATGCAGTCGCCGAAGGTTGCCCAGGCTTCGTTTCCCAAAATGGTGAGGATGGAGAGGCGCCGGAGGAAGCGTTTCGCACCCTCTGGGATAGCCTGAACAAGGATCGCGGGTTCGGCTGGACAGCTAACCCATGGGTGGTCGCATACACATTCACCGTTAGCAGCCAAAACATAGACGCGGCGCAGGCCGCCTAATCCAGAAACCGCCGGAGGTCACACATGGGCCTGAAATTCGCCGCCCAATACCTAGCCACGGTCGCCAACGACAAATGCAGCGGCGATCCACGTGAACCCTTTGTTGCACTGATGGCCGCCGCAGCAATGGCTGGCCACATCATCGAGCGTACGCCCGAGGAAATGCACGCTGCTCTCGATCAAGTGATGGATATCGCACAGGCCGCTTTGCTCGAAGCAACCGAAACCAAACAGTAGTCCACCTAACCCCCGGAGGCCGATATGACGATGAAAATTTCCAAACTGATTGCCTGCTTGCGAGCGGCCCAGGAGAAGCACGGCGACCTGCCGGTCTACACCTTCGACAGCGACATCAAGGCCGTCGATGTGGCCGCGTGTCGGGATGGTATCCAGCGCACCACCGATGGGGTGCCAGACGAAGAGCCGAACGAACTCGTTATTTCGTTCGTGCCCTGTAACTGAATACAGAAACCGCTCCGGAGGCACCATGAGCGAACAGATCAAAACACTGCTAGCGTCAGCATCTGCGGCAGGATCGGCTGCGACTGATATGGTCGAATGTGCGCGAGACGGATCAGTTAGCGCATTTGGCAGTATCGGATCAGGGGAAACACTGATCGCCTTGGCCGATGCGCTGCGGCTTCTTCTGGATGCAACATCTGGCGAAACAGAAGACGAGAACCAGCTGCATGGCGCGGTCGTGCGCTTCCTCGATTCCCAACCCAGCTAACCCCGCCCAGGAGGATACAGTGCGAAGCCGCCCATTCTTGCCGCTCCAGATGATCCTGTTTGGCAACCGTTTCAGGAGCCGAAGGCCGCACCACAAACGGCTGCGGAATCAACTCGCAATGAACCGGCGCAAAAAGCGCAATCCCGCCAGGAGAAACCTATGACCACCCCTAAAGCCGATCACTACCTCGAAGCCCTTACCCCCAGCGGCGACACTAAAGCAGAGTACATGGGGGAGTTCAGCATGGGCTTTCCCGAATTCGATGAAAACGGGGAAGAAGTGACGCGCACAATCAACGTCCCGTGGACAACGATCAAAGATATCATGGCCGCAGTACGCGCCCGCGCAGAGCGGCGCGCAACCGCCGAATCCTAAAATCCCCGGAGGCACCTATGAGCGACACAGACAGCCCGGAATGGCCGCGCGAAATCTGGATGGCAGAGCGCGACGAACACGATCAAGGCGTTGTCTCTGCGGTCTTGTCCGAACATGCAACCGTGGCCCGATGGGAAGGCGACAAAGAGCGCGACCGAGATTTCCACAGATACATCGACGCTGACATTCACGATACCTCGGAGCGCTACTACGAGGCAAAGCTCGAAGAAATGCGGGCGCGGATCAAAGCGCTGCGCGGCTGGATCGAGGATGAAGCTGCTGATCGCGGCGATGCAGATGCCGAATACGAAGTCCACCGACAGTGCGCGTTCGCACTGTCCGAACTCTGAAACCAGAAACCGCCGGAGGAAAGAATGATCGACAAATTTGTGAGCCCAGAATCGCCGCCAGAGGGCCTTGACCGCGAACTACTGACCATTTTGGCAGAGGAATGCTGCGAGGTCGGCCAGCGGGTCAGCAAGGCGCTGCGCTTCGGATTGATGGAGGTCCAGCCGGGGCAACCGCTCTCCAACGCTGAGCGCATTGCTTCGGAACTTGGCGATCTGCTCGCAACGGCCGAAGAGCTCAACGACGTTATCGACTGGCAGATCGTGGAAAACGCGAAGGCCGCAAAGCGCGAAAAGCTCGCCCGATACCTACAGTCCTAAAGCCGCAGGAGGCACCGATATGGTTGAGAAAATGGACCGCACATATCCCGCCGTTCAGGCCTTCCTTGACCGGCACGTCATTCAGCAGATGGCGGAAAGCGGCGGCAGCTTTGGGCCGCTCGAGACCTGCTGGGGCCTTTCTTGGTTCACGAATGACTGGATCACCAAAGACATAGCGCGGGCCCTTCTACGCGATCTGACCGACCGAGGCTTCTGCTATTTCAGCAGGGGTCTATTCAATGAGGGCGGACAGGTCGCAGGGGCCGGATACGGCCTCACCAAGAAGGGACTCGAATATTACGAACAGCTCTGCCCGAAGGCAGAGGCCACCTAGCCCGGAGAAACACACCATGAGCGAACAACCTATCTATGTGCCGGTGTCCGATTCCAAGAAAGTGTTCTCGGTTTCCCGTGACACGATCTATCGGGCTGCGAAAAAAGGTTTCATCACGATTCACAAAGCGCAGGGCCGGTCACTTCTGAAAGTGTCTGAGGTGTGCGCCTGGATCGAGGGCAGCGAGAAAAGCGCATAATCGCTTGTGGGGCTATTTGTGGGCCTGACAACAGGCCGCAATCAACAGCGTCAATAAATACAGCTACTTATGGGAAAGTTTTGGTGCGGTCGAGAAGACTCGAACTTCCACTCCGGTTAAGGAACAGCGACCTCAACGCTGCGCGTCTACCAATTCCGCCACGACCGCACTGCCTAGGCTTGGTGTAGGGGCGTATAGACGAGCCGCCTGGTGATGTGAAGAGGCAAAATGCCGAAATTGACATCTTGCCTCTTCGAAAATTTGTGACCGCTGAAACGAGACTTCAACTGGTACGCAATCGCCCGGTTGACTGCCCCTTTCCGCAGTGGGATCGGAGATCAGTTGTTCGAGAATGTTGGCAAGGCCGCCGCGGCGCCTGAGGCAGGTACGGGTTGCAGTTGGCCGGAACCACCGAGTTGCGCAGCCGCCGCCTTGATCAGACCAGCGCGCTCCGGCTGGCCGGGCGAGAAGACCGCTTCGGCGCCATTTTCCAGGGCCGTGACAGCAACGGCGTACCAATCCTGCGCCGCAGGAACGGATTTGGCTGCACCGAACCCCTGCGACATGTGGTGGCCGATCAGCTCGGCGTAGGGGCGTTTGCCGATGGCGACCATGATCAGCGCCGATCCCATCGCGATATCCAGCTTGTCTCGGCGATAGCCCGAGAACATGCAGACGGCCGCCGTGTTGGCCAGCTGATCAATCGACATGTTGGATTGCAGCACGAACTTTTGCACATCTGCCATGACGGCCTGACTGTTGTCAGAGTCCAGTCGCGCCAGGAAAGGCTGGATCGCCGGGGCAAAGGAATCGCACTGGCTGTCGACCTGCGCCGAGGTCACATTCGTCAGGGTCGCCACGATGGCTTCGCCGGAATTCATCGCATAGGAGCGCGCGATGCAGAACTGCTCGCCCAGCGCGAGGTCAGGGTCCGTCATCGTCGACACGGTCATATAGCCGCCATTCGAATTGGTCAGCAGGCTGACCTTGCTGCAATGACTGGCCAAAGAGGCCGTCTGTGCCGCCTGCGAAGGCGCGTTGAAGGTCGGGATCGCTCCGAGCGCCTGACCGCCGGCCGATGCCATCACCGTGCCGCCCTGCTGCGACGCAGCCGGAGGTGTTGCAGGCGCCGGGGCTGCGGGTACCGCCTGCCCTGCCCCCTGGCCCGAGGCCTGCATCGTATCATTCATGCGGCACACGCCCTGATGGCAGGAGAAGCTCGCCGTCGTGACACCGCGCGCCATGAAATCGTTGCGCTGGTACCCCTGCGGGGTCGAGGCAAAGACCATGACCGAACAATGCGAGGCGCCGCACCAGAAAGAGCTGCCCGAAACGGAGGTGTCGATCAGATAATCGTTCTTGCCGTCGCCGTTGATGTCCGCCAGCTGCATGAACCCGGAGCGCTGCAACAGTTGTTCGGCGCTCGGTTCGGCAGAGGCGGCGATTTCGTCGACAGCATCGCTGACCTCGATCGGCAGCCCGGCATAGCCGGTGCTGGCGCTGCGCACGCCTGCGGCCTCATCCCGCCAGGTGTGCAGCAAGCCGCGCACGCCGTTGGGGCCTTGCATCGCCTTGATTACCTGCGGGCCACCGATCTGGGCACGATTATAAGATGAGACCAGAAAATCCCGTTCATAGGCGGTCAGCTGACCGGTTGCCGGAAAACCCATATGGACCTGGTACTGGCTGATCGCAGTCCGGGACCGACGCCCCATGACGCCATCCGGCGTACCCGCCGGGAAGCCGAAGTAGTTGAGAGAAGCCTGCGTTTCACGGTTGTGCGCCCGCGTGGCCGAATAGCCTTGGCTGACGGTGCGGCGTTTCTTGTTGCGGTTCACCTCATTGACGATGGCGCCGCCGACAATGCCGCCCAGAAGAGCGGCCCCAAGATTATCAGCAGCAACGGGGCCAGAAGGGGCAGATAGAAACAGGGTCGCCGCAAGCGCGGTCTTGATCGGGGTACGGAACATGAAACAGGCCCTCTATTGAACAACAAAAAGAATCGTTGCAAATAGGATACCCTGAAAATGCTGATTTTCTGCAGATTTTTTCCTGCAGCATTGGACTTCCATTTTCCTAAAACTCCATCAGAGGTGCCCTGCAATGGTTGACTGGATCACATCCGACACCCCCGTCGATTATCAGGAAGCGACCGATTTCATGGAGGCGCGGGCCGCAGCCATCGCCGCAGGCGAGGCAGATGAATGCATCTGGTTGCTCGAACATCCGCCCCTTTACACTGCCGGAACCTCGGCGCGGGTGGAAGACCTGACCGACCCAGAGCGGTTTCCGGTCTACCCGTCGAAACGCGGCGGGCAATATACCTATCACGGCCCCGGTCAGCGGGTTGTCTATGTGATGCTGGACGTGGGTAAACGCGGCCATGATGTGCGCCGTTTTGTGCAGCAGTTGGAAGACTGGGTGATCCGCGCGCTGGCGGAGTTCAACCTGACCGGACACATCCGCTGCGGCCGTGTCGGCGTCTGGATCGAACGCCCGGACAAACCGCGGACCGCGGCCGGAGAAATCGCAGAAGACAAGATCGCCGCGATCGGGATCCGCCTGCGTAAATGGGTGAGTTTCCACGGAATTTCGATCAACGTGGAACCGGATCTGGAGCATTTCACCGGAATCGTGCCCTGCGGCATCACGGAGCATGGCGTCACAAGTCTGGTGGATATGGGCCTGCCCGTCACCATGGCCGATGTCGATGTAGCCCTGCGCCGCAGCTTCGATGAGGTCTTCGGGGCAGAGGCCGCCGCCAACGGGGCTTCCTGCTCCGCCTGAACCCAGGATTGCTGCCCCCGGCGTGATCGAGCAAAACATTCCAAATCAGTGTGAGGTCGGCACAGTCACAGGAAGTGACCGCTTTGCCACCTTATATTGACTGTCAGGGAAGCCGCGTCGGCAGACCAATGCAATGGAGATCCGCCCAATCCCACCAATGTGTTGTGTCCCCGTCCCCAGAAGGCTGGCCGAAGAACCAGAGGCAGGAGGCGGGCATGGACGGCCATCTTAAGCAGAGGCAAAACGCCTGACCAGCACCCGGTCGGTCCGCCCCCCGGAACAACGCCCAGTTTTCGGTCGAGTTAATATTCGCCGCCGCCCTTCAAAAAGATGCGGCAGCGATGTCGTTCAGCATTGCATCAGCCGGTCAACCGGCGACCGCATCCCGGATCTTGGCCGCGTGCTCCTGGATCTGCTCCATGTCGCCCATTTTGCCCGGCGGGCGCAGCTTGTCGCCTTCCTTGCGCGGCAGCACGTGGAAATGCAGGTGGAACACCTCTTGCCCACCTGCGGCCTCGTTGAACTGCTGGATGGTGACACCGTCCGCGTCAAAAGCCTTGAGCACCGCGTGGCCCATTTTCTGCACGGTCTGCATGACGGCCGCCAGTTGCTCGGGGCTGGCATCCAGAACGTTACGGCAGGGTGTTTTCGGGATGACCAGCAGGTGCCCATCTGCCCGGGGCATGATATCCATGAAAGCGAGAGTATGATCATCTTCATAAACCCGCGCCGAGGGGATTTCCCCGCGCAGCAATTTTGCAAAGATATTGTCAGAATCATAGGCGGGCATCGGCTGTCTCTCCATCCTTAGCGGTCTCCCGGTTTTGCGCGCCGGGCTGGCGCAGGTCTAACATTGCCGATCCGCGATAGGAATGCCCCCCAGAAAAGCCACCCCCCGCGACAATTATTCTTGATCCAGATCAAACTCCGCCATTGAAGGCCCTTTAAGGGCGCTCTAAAACCAACATCGAGTCTAGGCCGCCCGGAAACCCTCCCAGTGGCCTTAAGTTTTGCAACAGGAGGCACCTTAAATGGCAGACGCAGCCATTCATGGTCACGGCCACGAAGACGAGCGCGGTTTTTTCACCCGCTGGTTCATGAGCACGAACCATAAGGATATCGGCATTCTCTACCTGATCGTTTCGGCGCTTGCAGGTTTCATTTCCGTCGCGTTCACCGTGTTCATGCGGCTTGAGCTGATGGACCCCGGCGTTCAGTACATGTGCATGGAGCACCTGGACAAAGGTCTCATCAGCGGCTTCTTGAGCACGATGGCGGCATCTGTTCCGGGCGAATGTACCCCGAACGGACACCTCTGGAACGTTCTGATCACCGCGCACGGCATCCTGATGATGTTCTTCGTGGTCATCCCGGCACTGTTCGGCGGTTTCGGCAACTACTTCATGCCGCTGCAGATCGGCGCGCCGGACATGGCGTTCCCGCGGATGAACAACCTCAGCTTCTGGCTCTACGTGGCTGGTACCTCGCTGGCGGTTGCCTCGGTGCTGGCACCGGGCGGCAACGACCAGATGGGTTCTGGCGTGGGCTGGGTTCTCTACCCGCCGCTGTCGGTCAATGAAGGCGGTTTCTCGATGGATCTGGCGATCTTCGCCGTCCACGTTTCGGGTGCCTCGTCGATCCTCGGCGCGATCAACATGATCACCACCTTCCTGAACATGCGTGCCCCCGGCATGACCCTGTTCAAGGTGCCGCTGTTCTCCTGGTCGATCTTCGTTACCTCCTGGCTGATCCTGCTGTCCCTGCCGGTTCTGGCTGGCGCCATCACCATGCTGCTGATGGACCGTAACTTCGGCTTTACCTTCTTTGATCCCGCAGGCGGTGGTGACCCGATCCTGTACCAGCACATCCTGTGGTTCTTCGGCCACCCGGAAGTGTACATCGTGATCCTGCCGGGCTTTGGTATCATTTCCCACGTAATCGCGACCTTCTCGAAGAAGCCGGTCTTCGGTTACTTGCCGATGGTCTGGGCGATCATCGCGATCGGTGTTCTGGGCTTCGTCGTCTGGGCGCACCACATGTATACCGTTGGTATGTCGCTGAACCAGCAGGCCTACTTCATGCTGGCAACGATGGTCATCGCGGTTCCCACCGGGGTTAAGGTCTTCTCCTGGATCGCAACCATGTGGGGCGGCTCCATCGAGTTCAAAGCGCCCATGATGTTCGCTTTCGGCTTCCTGTTCCTGTTCACCGTTGGTGGTGTGACCGGTGTGGTTCTGTCGCAGGCTGCCGTGGACCGTGCCTATCACGACACTTACTATGTGGTTGCTCACTTCCACTACGTGATGTCGCTGGGTGCTGTCTTCGCGATCTTCGCAGGCATCTACTTCTACTTCGGCAAGATGACCGGCAAGCAGTACTCCGAAATCGGCGCTCAGATTCACTTCTGGATGTTCTTCATCGGTGCAAACCTGACCTTCTTCCCCCAGCACTTCCTGGGCCGTCAGGGCATGCCGCGTCGTTACATCGACTATCCCGAAGGCTTCGCCTACTGGAACAAGATCTCGTCCTACGGCGCGTTCCTGTCCTTCGCATCCTTCGTGTTCTTCTTCGGTGTCGTGATCTACTCGCTGCTGCGCGGCGCACGTATCACCCAGAACAACTACTGGAACGAATATGCCGATACGCTTGAGTGGACGCTGCCTTCGCCGCCGCCCGAGCACACCTTTGAAATCCTGCCCAAGCAGGAAGACTGGGATCGTTCCCACTCCCACTAAAAGGTGGATGGCACAGTAAAACGAAAGGCCCCGGAGCATCTGCTCCGGGGCCTTTTTTCGTAGCTTCAATCTTGTCTTTTGCGACAAAGCGCGCCTTGAAAACCTTCGCGCCGGGACCATAATTCAAAGCTCTATCCACTCCCTACATCCTGCTCGTCTCATGCCCTACAACTGGACCCACGCCGACAGCGCCGCAGAAGGCGATGCTCCTCGAGAGTTGCACCTGTGGCCGCATCAATCCCTGCCCGTAGAAGGCTACGTGCGGTTTCTGGCCCTGACTGCCGTTCTGATTTCGGTGCCCCTGCTGCCGCTACTTGGATCCTTCGTTCTTTGGGGGCTTTTACCGTTTCTTTTGATCACCCTCTTCGGCATGAAATGGGCGCTGGACCGCAGCCGACGCGACCGGCAGATCCTGGAGGTCCTGACGCTGGGCCCCGAAGAGGCCCGGCTGGAGCGCACCGGCCCCCGCGGCGGACACCAAAGCTGGCATTGCAATCGCCATTGGACCACCGTCCAACTGCACGCCCACGATGGACCAGTGCCCAATTACGTGACCCTGCGCGGCGGTGGCCGGGAGGTCGAGATCGGTGCCTTCCTGTCCGAGGATGAGCGCAAGGCGCTCTATGACGACCTGCAATCGGCACTGCGGGGCTGAGCCTGCTGAAATCGGGTTTTGACTTTCCCCGGTCCGCGGGCTACTCAGCCTGCATGTGTAAAACGACGCCTCTTTTCAGCACCGTTTATTATCCGCTGTTTCCATAACGGCGGCCGCATACACCTGTTTTGATGTTCACCCGCCGCGATCCGGCGGTCAGCAGCAGCATCAGACACTCCTCCGGTATCGTGGCCCACCGGAGCGTTTCGATGACTTCAATGCCTCATATCCACACGGTTGGCCTGATCGGCTTTGGCCAATTCGGTAAGCTGATCGCCCGCCACCTGTCGCCGCATGTACCGCTCGTGATTTGCGATCCAGCCCTACCACCAGACGCCATCTCAGGACCGAACCAGAGCGTCGGCGATCTGGCCGCGACCGCTGGTTGCCCGTTGGTGATCCTCGCGGTGCCGGTTCATGCCATCGGGAGCGTTTGCAGTGAGCTCCGCCCATACCTTCAGCCCGGCGCCATTGTCGCGGATGTCGGGTCGGTCAAGCTGGAGCCGGTACAAATCATGCAAAGCCGCCTACCGGATCATGTCGACCTCGTGGGCACCCACCCTCTTTTTGGCCCGCAAAGCGCCCGCGCTGGCCTCGCTGGTCACAAGATTGCCCTTTGCAACATACGTGGCAGGTCTCACCTGCCCCTGGCGGCCTTTCTCAGAACGGTGTTGGGCCTACAGGTGATTCTGACCACCGCCGAGCAGCACGATATTGAGGCCGCCACCGTTCAGGGGCTGACGCACCTAATTGCCCGGACCCTGTCCGACATGGGCCCCCTGCCCGCCCGAGTGACGACTGCCAGCTTTGACCGACTGGTCGAAGCGGTGCAGATGGTTCAGGGGGATCCCCCTGCCGTCTTTGCCGCAATTGCAGAAGCCAATCCCTTTGCCGCAAAGGTACGCGAAGATTTCCTGCGCAAGGCCGGGGCCGTGGTCGGCGCTCTGGATGCCGAACTACCATAAAAGCAAAAAGCCCGCAGCGATGCGGGCCTTTTTACGCACTCAATTTTTCGCGGCGAATGCCCGTTCCGGCAGCTGCCTCAGCAGCCGCCTTCAGAGCACAGCTCGTCCTTGACCATCGGGCCGACAAGGCCGAAATCGACCTGCCCGGTGTATTTGGACTTCAGAACGCCCATGACCTTGCCCATATCCCGGATCGAGGCCGCACCAGTGTCGCTGACCGCGCTCTTGACCGCGCTGCGGATCTCTTCTTCGGTCAGCTGTTTGGGCAGGAATTCTTCGATGATGGTAATTTCCGCCAGCTCCCGCTCAGCCAGGTCCAGACGACCGCCCTCTTCATAGGCGCGGGCGCTTTCGTTGCGCTGCTTGGTCATCTTGCCCAGAATCCCGAGGATTTCAGCATCGCCGATACTGCCTTCCTCACCATCACCGCGCGCGGCGATTTCCTTGTCCTTGATCGCGGCATTGATCAGGCGAAGCGTTGCCAGCCGTTCGGCTGCCTTGTCTTTCATGGCCTGCTTCAGGGCCTGATTGACCCGTGTACGCGTATCCATTTTCTGTACCCATCCCCATGGCATCGGAATTCGGACGTTTATCCAATTGAAAGCCGCATTTCAAGCGCGCGCTCTGACGCCCTTTGCCTGCAGGCTTTGTCGCGCCTGTGCGCAGCGCTCTTGACCCGCTCTGAACCACCCCCTACAAGCCCTTGAATTTCACCTCATGGAGAGTCGTGTCATGGCCGATACCGCACCGTCCAAGCCAACCGCGTGCCTTGCGCTTGCTGATGGAACCGTCTTTTACGGAACCGGGTTCGGCGCAACAGGACGAACCGTGGCCGAGCTGTGTTTCAACACCGCGATGACCGGCTATCAGGAGATCATGACCGACCCGTCTTATGCCGGGCAAATCGTGACCTTTACCTTCCCGCATATCGGCAACACCGGCGTCACTCCCGAAGATGACGAAACCGGCGATCCGGTTGCGGCTGGCATGGTGGTGAAATGGGATCCGACGCTGGCCTCCAACTGGCGCGCCACCGAAGAGCTGAAAGCCTGGCTGACCCGCACCGGACGCATCGCCATCGGCGGCATCGACACCCGGCGCCTGACCCGCGCGATCCGCCAGCAGGGCGCTCCGCATGCGGCACTGGCGCATGATCCGGAAGGCAACTTCGACGTGGAAGCATTGGTTGCAGCCGCCCGTGGCTGGTCCGGTCTGGAAGGTCTGGATCTGGCCCAGGACGTCACCTGCGCCCAAAGCTATCGCTGGGACGAAATGCGGTGGGCCTGGCCCGAAGGCTATACCCGTCAGGAGGCCCCCCAGCACAAAGTTGTCGCCGTCGACTATGGCGCCAAGCGCAACATCCTGCGCTGCTTGGCCTCTGCGGGCTGCGATGTGACCGTTCTGCCTGCGACGGCCACGGCCGAAGAGGTGCTCGCCCATAATCCTGACGGAGTGTTCCTGTCCAATGGCCCTGGCGATCCGGCGGCCACCGGCGCCTATGCCGTGCCGATGATCAAGGCGATACTCGACACCACCGATCTGCCCGTCTTTGGCATCTGCCTTGGACACCAGATGCTGGCGCTGGCGCTGGGTGGTAAGACGGTCAAGATGAACCACGGCCACCATGGGGCGAACCACCCGGTGAAAGAGCATTCCACCGGCAAGGTTGAGATCACCTCGATGAACCACGGGTTCGCAGTAGACGCGCAGTCCCTGCCCGAAGGCGTGGAAGAGACCCACATTTCGCTCTTTGACGGCTCCAACTGTGGCATCGCCATGACCGGGCGCCCTGTCTATTCTGTACAGCACCACCCGGAGGCAAGCCCCGGTCCGCAGGACAGTTTTTACCTTTTCGAACGTTTTGCGGAAGCCATGGCGACTCGCAAGGCTTCGTAAAAAGACCCCCGGAAAAACCCCAAGCTCAGCACTGTTAACCGCCCATTAACCATGGGCGGCAACCGTAGCCCCACATTCCATCTGGGGTTGACTTGACATGGGCAAACACACACAGGGATTGCGACCTCCGGCAAGCGCGCTCATCCGGGCGCATCAGGCGCAGGTTCATCTCACCGCGCGTCAGAACCAAAAAGGTAGGAACCATTCCGCTTTCGGCCCGACTCCGGCAAGGATCAATCCGCGCCAGCCGCCAGCGCCCAGCGCCGGACCACCGGCGGACGCAGCTATTCGTGCGCTAACCCTGCGGCAGCATGGAAAATCCCCGCCAGACAGCCTGCAGTCCATGTTGCCAAGAACCACGCGATCCTTTGAAAAAAGCGCGCGAACGTCCCAGGGGAACAAAGCCTCTGACCCAGATTTTTTTCGCTATGTCGAGCTGGCAAAAGCCCGCCCTGACCCAAACCTTCTGCACAAAATGCCCCCGGCCTTCTGGCTGCGAAACTCTGCCGTGCCCTGGATGCGGCTGGGGGATTCCATCGTTGTGGCCATGGCCGATCTCAGCCAGGCCGACCGGGTTCAGGCACAACTGCGCAATGCCTTTGGCACAGTGATCCCGGTTCTTGCCCGCAAGGTGCAGGTGCAGGACCTTCTGACGCGCACCCTTCGGCACCGAATGGTCCGGAATGCTAGCGTCAGCGTGCCGTCCGAGATGAGCAGCCGCTTCCTCGCCCATGGCAGGCTCCATATGGCAATGGCGGTGTGGATTGGGATGGTGCTGAGCCTGACCATTCTGGTTCCGATGTTCGTTTTCAACGCCTTCAGCGCGCTGGCCCTTGCGCTGCTCCTGCTGTTTACTGGCTTTCGGGTGATCGGTCTCGCAGGCTTTCTTGAAGAGCGTTACCGCCCGCCCCTGCCCCACCGCAGCCTTTTGCGACCGGATCAATTGCCCCGCATCTCGGTCCTGGTGCCCTTGTTCCGTGAGGCAAAGATCAGCGGCGCGCTTTTGCACCGGCTCCGGAAACTGCGGTATCCGCGCCACCTTATGGAGGTTATCCTGGTGCTGGAAGAGGATGACGCCATCACCCTGCGGGCGGTGCAAAAGGCCCGGCTGCCCCATTGGATCCGGGTGATCAGGGTGCCCGCCTATGCGGACCTGAAGACCAAGCCCCGGGCGCTGAACTACGCGCTGAACCACTGCCAGGGTGAAATCATCGGCGTCTGGGATGCCGAGGATGCGCCGCAGCCCGATCAGCTGCACCGGGTGGCTGCGGCCTTTGCCCATGCTCCTCCTGAACTGGCCTGTGTGCAAGGTGTCCTTGATTATTACAATCCTCGCGCCAGCTGGATCGCGCGCTGCTTTACGCTGGAATACGCCAGCTGGTTCCGCATTATCCTGCATGGGATTGCACGCATGGGGCTGGTCGTTCCGCTTGGCGGCACCACCATGTTCATCCGGCGCGACATTCTGGACCGGGTTGGCGGCTGGGACGCCCACAATGTGACCGAGGATGCCGACCTGGGCGTGCGCCTGTTCCGAGCGGGCTATCGCACCAAGATGCTGGCCTCCACCACCTATGAAGAGGCCAATTGTCGCCCCTGGCCCTGGATCAAGCAGAGATCACGCTGGCTCAAAGGTTTCATGGTAACCTATTGCGTCCACATGCGATCCCCGGCGCAGCTTCTTCGGGATCTTGGCTGGTGGCGGTTCATCGGCTTCCAGATCTTCTTTCTGTGCTCTGTCGGGCAATTTCTGCTCGCGCCATTCCTGTGGAGCTTCTGGCTCGTCGCCTTGGGGCTGCCTCATCCCAGCGCAGACACGGTTCCCGAAGGCTGGCTGGCGCTCGCCGTCGCAAGCATCGTAATTTTTGAGCTCCTGAACCAGATAACGGCTGTTGTCGCAGCCTTTGTGACCCGTCGGCGATGGCTGGCCCTGTGGGCACCTTGCCTTCTGTTCTATTATCCTATGGGAGTCGTCGCCGCCTACAAGGGCCTCTATGAATTGGTTTTTCATCCGTTTTTCTGGGACAAGACCGATCACGGGATCCACGCGCCGGACGATTATTATGACCCACAGACACGGAGCGCAGAACAGGCCGAGGCCTGCAGCAGCGCACAAAGTTGACCTGCCTGCAAGAGTCGCAACCTGACTCTCAGCCTTTGCTGCGGTCGCCAGCATCCTGTTTCAGACGGGTCATGAAGGCGATAGAAATGTGATCTTTCAGGGCATCTGCCGCAGCATCCGCATCGCGCCTGCTGATCGCATCCACGATACCCTTATGCTCGGATTGCGCGATCTTGCCGCGTCCCTTGGCCGCCAGCGAGGTGGTTGCCATCAGCGCCATTGTCCGGTGCACCAGATTGAGCTGCTGGACCAGATAGCGGTTGTGCGAGGCAAGGTGGATCTGTTCGTGAAAGCGCCGGTTCGCCTTGGCCAGCTCGGTCGGATCATCGACCAGCTGATCATCGGCCTTCACCATCTCCTGCAGGACACGGATCTCTTCTTCGGTGGCGTGCTGGGCTGCCAACCGCGCGGCCAGACCTTCCAGTTCGCGCCGCACCACATAGAGCTCGGCCATCTGGTTATGATCCAGCGAGGCCACGATCAGCGACCTGCCGTCCCGCTCCAGCAGCGATTGTGTCTCAAGCCGTTGCAGGGCCTCACGGATCGGCGTGCGGGAGACGCCAAAGCGTTCGGCCAGATCACTTTCCACCAGTCGGTCGCCGGGCCGGTAGACGCCTACGTCGATGGCCTCAAGGATCAGCGCATAGGCGTCTTTCTGGGTGCTGCGGTGCTGGTTCATGGTCTTTCCGTTGGATTTCATCCGGTCTTTTCTACAGTGCGGCCCCGGCCAATCAAGCCTCTTGCTCAATTTGCGCCGAAATCACGCAGGCCAGAAAAGCCGCGCTGCATTGCAAAACAGCCGCATCCAACTTAATCGAAGGGCATGGTCAAATCACATTTCTCTCATGTCCGTCACTGGGTCTTCGACCTCGACAACACGCTTTACCCGCCCTCGGCGCGGCTGTTCGATCAAATCGAGGTCAAGATGACCGATTATGTGATGGCCGAACTGGGCGTGGATCACGCCGAGGCCGACCGTCTGCGCAAACACTACTGGCGTGAACATGGCACCACCCTGGCCGGGCTGATGCAAGAGCACGGCATCGATCCCGATCCCTATCTGGTTGCGGTGCACGACATTTCCTTTGCGCCGCTGGACCCGGATGCCGAGCTTGCCGCCCGGATCAGGGATCTACCGGGGCGGCGGATCGTCTATACCAACGGTAGCGCCCCCTACGCCGAGCGGGTTCTCGAAGCGCGCGGTCTGGCTGGGCTGTTTGACGGGATCTATGGCGTCGAACACGCCGATTACCGGCCAAAACCCGAACGGCAGGCATTCGACACCGTGTTTGCCAAGGCGGGCATTGCGCCACAAAGCGCTGCCATGTTCGAGGATGATCCCCGCAATCTGGCTGCACCGCACGCCATGGGCATGCGCACCGTCCATGTCGCGCCAGCCCCGCATGACGGCGATCACATCCATCACCATACTGATGATCTGACAGGGTTCCTGAGCCGCCTGTTGTAGAACCGGCACCGCTCCCCCGTACCCTTATCAACTAAATGGCTGCACCGGTTCGTCCGGCGCGGCAGAATGGCTGCTGAACCGCGGTAAATTTCGGCTCAGCTGAGCGGTTTTCCACGCGTAAGCAGACTGCGACGAAATCTCGCCTGCAATAGTCACCTTTCCTGACCTAGATGAAGCCGCAGTAATACATACAGGAAACGCGATATGACTGCTTATACCCTCCCCGAACGCCTGTCTCTCTGGCAGCGGCTGCTGTTTGCCATCCCCCTTCTGGGCCGGATCTGCAAAGAGGTCGCCTATGGCGCCAAAGACAACATCTATTACGCGCTTGGCACCTTCGTCAGCCTCTGGGGTTGCTCGGTCGTCATGTTCGGCGTTCCCGGTCTTTATATACCAGCCCTGTGCCTTGTACCGGTGATGTTCACGCTCTTGATCCTGATCACGCGCGGATAAGGACCATATGCCGCTTGTCATTCCTCTGCCTTGAGGCATATCTCAGGGCAGACGGACGATGAAAGGCGGCAGCCATGGACCAGACCTGTGACATCCTGATTTCCGGCGGCGGCATCGCCGGACTGACAGCCGCCGCCACTTTTGGCTCTGCCGGGTTCCGGGTGATCTGCGTTGACCCGGCCCCCCCGATTACCGAGCGGGACGTCGATGGCTCCGACCTGCGCACCACCGCAGTCCTGCAGCCCGCCCGCGAGTTGCTGGAGCGTTGTGGCCTTTGGGCCCGACTTGCCGATCACGCCGCCCCCCTCCAGATCATGCGCATCGTCGATGCTGGCGGAGAGCACCCCGAACCGCGGGTGGTGCGGGATTTCAACGCCGCCGATATCTCGGACCAGCCCTTTGGCTGGAACCTGCCCAACTGGCTGTTGCGCCGGGAGATGGTCGCAGCGCTGGCTGATCTGCCGAATGTAGATTTCCGCCCCGGCGTTGGCACCACGCAGCTGTTCACCCGCCTGAACGAAGCTCGCGTGACCCTGACCGACGGCAGCCAGCAAAAGGCGAAACTGGTTCTTGCTTGCGACGGGCGCAATTCCCCGATGCGCGAGGCCGCAGGCATTCCGGTCAAGACCACCCGATACGGGCAAAAGGCGTTGGCCTTTGCGGTGACCCATCCGTTCCCACATGAAAACGTCTCGACCGAAATCCACCGCTCGGGCGGGCCATTCACCCTGGTCCCCCTGCCCGACTATCAAGGCTTGCCGTCCTCAGCCGTAGTCTGGATGGAACGCGGTCCGCGGGCGAGCGAGTTGCTGCAGATGGAGACGGCAGAGTTCGAGGCCGCGATGACCCGGCGCAGCTGTGGCTTGCTGGGTGATCTGACGCTGGCCTCCCGCCGGACCATCTGGCCGATCATCAGCCAGTCGGCTGAGCGGCTGAACGGCGAGCGGTTGGCGCTGATGGCAGAGGCGGCCCACGTGGTGCCGCCAATCGGCGCCCAAGGGCTGAACATGTCGTTGAGCGATTTGCGCTGTCTGCTGGAACTGGCCGAGGCCCGCCCCGAGGAATTGGGCGATGCTGCGATGCTGGAGGCCTACAACAAGGCCCGCCACAAGGACATCATGCTGCGCGTCAAAGGCATCGACCTGTTGAACCGCACCTCGATGCTGGCACCGCGCCCGCTGCGCGATCTACGTGCCTTTGGCCTCAATGCGCTCTATTCAATGGCGCCGGTGCGCCGGACCCTGATGCAGATGGGCCTTGGCGTAAAATAACCAGGCAAAGAGCTTCGGGCGCATCATGTTGGATGCCGCGCCTGCCATAGTTGGCGGGCCTTTCCCGTTGCGGCTGACGTCGCAGTGCCGTGCTGCCATGTTGCAGGCGTCTGAGAGCGCTTCGGATGTGGCGTGATTTCCATTTACTCAGCGAGCCTCCGTCTGGCTGGGTTCTGTGGGCACCACGGCATGTCGCTATCGCGATCGGCCTGGACGGCGCCCTGCCCACGACCTTGCTTCATGATCGCACCGCCGAACTCCCCCCAAAGGTGTACCGATCCGTTTTCACTCACGCGCGCGTGAGTTTTGCAAACAAGTTAATAAGTTGCTGAAAAGCATTAAATTTTCTCTCTCCAACTTGTGAAGTGAGCGGAGCAGAAAAGAATCACATTGACATTTACGTACCGATCAGTACACCCTTTAGATCATTGACTGATCAGTTAGCTCATGGGTTATCAGGGAGGAGGCGCATCATGACGGACCAGCCCCTAATTGCAGGCGCTGCCACCGCCCCAAAGCGCGTCAGGCGCCCAAATGGAGCCGACAGGCGCAACAACGACGCCCGTGGTGGCGCCAAGGACACCCCGAAGTCTCTATCCCTAAATCAAAAGATAAATTATCTTCGTTTCCCAAACAGGGAGAGTCGAATGCCAAGTGTAACAACAACATTTGTGGCGACGATGGCCAATGCCGCTGGTCTGACGATGTCGGACGACGGTGCTTTGCTCTCTGAAGGGGAAGTTGTTTATCGCTTTCGGCCGGGCGCGGATGGGATCATGCCCGAGGCCGAGTATTTCAACGCTCTGGACTGGATACGGAGCACCCAGGAAGATGAGGTCGCTCTCATTTCCACTTACGCAGAGACCATCCAGCTGGACGATCTCGGAGTACTGGGGCTTGCGATCAAGACGGCACCTGATCTACGCAGCTCCATGCGGCTTATCGAGCGCTATTTCCGGCTCATGACCGACACTGTCGATTATCTTTTTGATGACACTCAGGACCCTGCTCGGCTGATCATCGAAGAGCGTTCTGTCACTCATCCGGTCCTGCAATTTCGCAATGAATGCGCATTGGCCAGCTTTGCTCACAAGATCCGCTGCCTGTTGGGACAAGATATCCAGTTTTCCTATGCATCCTTTCGTCACCCCTGCCGAGGCACGCCTGAACGCTATGCCGAGTATTTTGGCTGCGAGGTTCACTTTGAAGCAGACCGGGACGCCCTCGCCCTGCCCTCCACCGCGCTGGATCTGCCGGTCCGGCTCGGAGACAAGGCGGTGTCCGACTTCCTGATCCGGCATCTGGATGAGGAAATGTGTGCCTTGCACAAGAACCCACCGCTGATGACCGATCTGATGCGCCACCTGTCACAGGCCCTGAAACATGGCTTGCCGCAAGCGGGCGATATCGCGCGCGCAATGGGGATGAGCGAACGCACTCTCTACCGCCGCCTGTCCGAAGAGGGGCTGACTTATCGAGAGGCCCTGAAACAGGCCCAAACCCAACTTGCCCATGAACTGCTGACCACAAGCGACTTCTCGATCGCCGAGATCGCATTCCTCACCGGTTTTTCCGAACAAAGCACTTTCAGCCGCGCCTTCAAACGCTGGGTTGGCCAGGCACCTGCCCAATACCGGCAAGCCGCAGCGACCCAATAACTGCAGGGTGAACACCCGGTTTGGCAGATAGGGTCATATGGCTGGCAGAACCTGCCAAGACCCCCGTACCCGGAACGCCGTACAAAACATGTAACGATACCTTGAGTGCACACTGCGCCAGACGGCCAGTGCGTCTTTAAAACTATTCAGCCCAGGAAGTGGAAACCGCAAATGAAAGAAATGACTTCTCTTCTTGCACTGGCACTGGCCGCTGCCATGGCGGCCGGTCTTGTGCTGCTTCCCATCACCATGCCCCGGTCCTCCGGCGTCTATGGCGGCCAGTTTCAGGGGCAGCTCGCCTTTTCTGCTCCCTCGCAACAGACCTGGTAGCGCACGCCCTTAGCCGTAACGTTAACCCAATTGCCCCGATTACTCCCCCGAATGTAGATTTCTGGCTATCACGGCCAACCTTGCGCATTCCGCCCGCTGTTCACATCCTTTTTCGGGTTGGCAACAGCCGTATTGCCTCCCCCGCGCCGCGCTGATAGGCAGCGCCACGAAATCCGGTCGCAGCCTACCCGGATACCAAAACAAGGGCCCAACATGAAAACACTTGTCATCTGCTCAGGCGGACTCGATTCCGTGTCGCTTGCGCATATCGTCGCCGAAGAGCGCCAGCTCACCCGGCTCGTTTCCTTCGACTATGGCCAGCGCCATCGCAAGGAACTGGATTTTGCCGCTGCCGCCGCGCAGCGTCTCAACGTCCCTCACCATCTGATCGACATGCGCCCCATCGGCGCCGCGCTGACCGGCTCGGCGCTCACCGACGACATCGACGTCCCCGACGGTCATTATGCCGAAGAAACGATGCGCATAACCGTCGTGCCAAACCGCAACGCCATCATGCTCGCCATCGGGTTCGGCGTTGCCGCCGCCAACGGGGATGAGGCTGTCGCCACCGCCGTACATGGCGGCGATCACTTCATCTATCCAGATTGCCGTCCCGGGTTCACCCGGGCGTTCGAGACCATGCAGAGGGCCGCGCTAGACGGCTATGCCGACGTGGATCTCTACACGCCCTTTGTGGAACGTAGCAAAGCCGACATCGTCGCCGATGGCGCCCGCCACGGCACCCCCTTTGCCGAGACCTGGTCCTGCTACAAGGGCGGCAATCTGCATTGCGGGCGCTGCGGCACCTGTGTTGAGCGCCGCGAGGCCTTCCACCTCGCCGGGGTCGCGGATCCGACAGCCTATGCCGACCCGGACTACTGGCTCTCCGCCATTGCCGGAAAGGAGGGGCACTGATGTTTCGCATCCGCAAGGAGTTTCATTTCTCCGCCTCGCATCAGCTTTCACATCTGCCGGACGACCACCAATGCGCGCGCCTGCATGGGCACAATTACATCGTTGTGGTGGAACTGGCTGCCAAGGCGCTGAACGCGGATGGGTTCGTGCGCGATTACCACGACCTGAAACCGCTCAAGACCTACATCGACGAGACCTTCGATCACCGGCACCTGAACGATGTGCTGGATGTGCCCTCGACGGCTGAAAACATGGCCCGCCATTTCCACGACTGGTGCGCCGCCCGCTGGCCTGAAACCAGCGCGGTTCTAGTGAGTGAGACGCCAAAAACCTGGGCTGAATACCGACCATGACCCTGCGTATTGCCGAGATTTTCGGCCCCACCATCCAGGGCGAAGGCGCCCTGATCGGTGAGCCGACCGTATTCGTACGCGCAGGGGGCTGCGACTATCGCTGCAGCTGGTGCGACAGCCTGCACGCGGTGGACAGTGCCTATCGCCACACCTGGACACCGATGAGTGACGCGGAGATCTGGGACGAGGTTTTTCGCCTGTCAGGCGGGCAGGCCCTGACCGTCTCGCTCAGCGGCGGCAACCCCGCGATCCAGGATTTCGGCCCACTGATCGCGCGCGGCCGGGCGGCGGGCTACCGGTTCGCCTGCGAAACGCAAGGATCGGTGCCCCGGCCCTGGTTCGGCGACCTTGATACGCTGGTGCTGTCCCCGAAACCGCCCTCAAGCGGTGAGAGCGTCGACTGGGCAGCCTTTGCCGCCTGCGTGAAAGCCGGGCAGACTGCCCGCCAGATGGTGATGAAGATCGTCATCTTTGACGAGGCCGATTATGATTGGGCAAAGGACGCCCATGCGCGCCACCCCGACCTGCCAATTTACCTGCAACCGGGCAATCCCGATGTAGACCCGGAATCCCCTGTGGATCCCCAGGATCTTGCGGACCGGCTGGAATGGCTGACCGAACGCGCCATGACAGATGGCTGGTTCACCCCCCGTATCCTGCCGCAACTGCATGTCCTGATCTGGGGCAACAAGCGCGGCGTCTGACCGATTGGAGTTTTCCATGACAAACGATATCTACAGCAATCTCAAACAGCTGGGTGGCGAAACCCGTATTCCCGCTAGCCCCGAAGAGGCGGAACTGGAGCGGGTGCCCAACCCGCAGGTCGATGTGGACTACAACGTGCGTTTCACCGCGCCGGAATTCACTTCGCTCTGCCCGATGACCGGACAGCCGGATTTTGCCCATCTGGTGATCGACTATGTGCCCGGCGACTGGCTGGTGGAATCAAAATCGCTGAAGCTGTTTCTGACCTCCTTTCGCAATCACGGTGCCTTTCACGAGGATTGCACAATCTCCATCGCACGTCGTCTGGTGGATTTTCTTGACCCCAGATGGCTGCGCATCGGCGGCTACTGGTATCCGCGTGGCGGCATTCCGATTGATGTCTTCTGGCAAACCGGCCCACTGCCTGAGAGCGTGTGGATCCCGGACCAAGGCGTGCCGCCCTATCGCGGACGGGGTTAATCGCTTGATGCGTGGCAATGAAGGATTTTCGCAGGATCTCTTTTTGGGACGTCGCTTTCCCTGAGCATTTCTATTTTGGACGGATACCCTTTCTTGACCCCGATTGCTGGGATGCGAAGGTCGAGCGCCTGCTGCAGGGTGTCATGAAGGGGGCCGCAAACTTGGCGTTCAGACCCTGCATGAGGCCCGTGTCACCCCGGCCCGGCGGGACCGTGAACACTGGGTTCCAGAAACCACCGCGGGCGGTATTCGGGCACGGACCATCGTCAACGCGGCCGGAAACTGGGCCGGGTTGCGCACCTTTGCACCGGACCAGGCGCCCCCGATCGGATATGATGACACCCCAGAGGGTGTTTTCTGGCTCGCCGGATTTGGGGGGTTGGTATCCAAACCTCTCCTGTCGTGGACCAACTGGCTGCTGCGCTACTCACCCAATCACCGCTCCCCTTCCCCATCCGGTCGGCATTGGGGTGCCTCCCCCCCCCAAGGAAACCGCCAACGCGGCACCGACATTGTGAACAATGGCCTCTACATCGGCCGACAGGCCTGGAACCGGTTGCGTTACGTGAAGGATCCGCAAACTGGCGAGCGCACCTTGCGCCTGAATCCGGACGTGCAATCCGAAGCTTTTGATATTTTGAGTAATTAGTGTTTCTTGCAGAGGCAGGATTTGACCATTGGCGAACACAGGCAGCCTTATCATGGCGGCATTCGCAACGCCAAACCGCAAGGTGGGACACGGATGCACGCGGGGCGAGATGAAATCTGAAAGGTCGCAGGGCCAGCTCGTGCAATAGCACGGCATCAGGCCCGCATGCTGGAACCAGGCCGGGTCTGCCGCGCGCTATCAGCCCAGCAACCCGGGAAAGCCGAAGCCGCGTTCGAGCAATTCGCCTGCCTCGAGGCATATATCCTCGCGCCAGGGCGCGCAAACCAGCTGCACACCGGATGGCACGCCGTCCACCACATCGGACGCGATGGAGATCGCGGGCAGGCCCAGCACCGGGATGGCGATCTGCGGCAGCATCACGTCCCACAGGTGCGCGATCATGTCGTCCCCCTCAAGATCCTGATCTTGGCGGAAAGGCAGCTCGGCACAATTGGGCATCAGCACGACGGGGTAGTCAGCCAGGAACGCCCGCCACGCCCTGATCAGCGCCGAACGGCGCACGAAAAGCTCGCTGAACCGCGCGGTATCGAACTTTGCCGCACGGTCCGCGTAGTGGTTCAACAGAGCGATGGCCCCGGCATCGCCTTCGCGCTGCGCCGCCTCCATCTTGGCAGCGTGATCGTCAGCGAGCCACATGTCGGCCTGGATCATGACAGCCTCGCGCAGCTCGGGGATCTCCGGCGCCTCGACCTCCCAGCCCGCATCCCGGAACATCTGCGCCGCACGTTCCAGATCGGCGACAATGCGCGGGTCCGTGTCCATGTCGGCCGGATGCGTAACCAGCGCCACGCGACGTCGATACGTGGGCCCGACCAGCGGCACCGGGGCGCTCCAAGCATCGCCCGTGGAATAGCCAGCCATGCCTTCTAGGCCCAGGCGCAGGTCGTCGACGCGCCGCGCCAGCGGGCCGCTGACCGCCATCAACTGCGGCCCGATCCCCCTGTCGGTGCCCGACGGATTGAACATCGGCACCCGCCCCGGGGTCGGGCGTAGCCCCTGAACCCCGCAGGCATAGGCCGGGTAACGGATTGATCCAGCGATGTCGGTGCCATGGCCGATATGCCCCATACCAGTGGCCACCGCTGCCCCTGCCCCGCCCGACGAGCCGCCGGCGGTCAGCGCATCATTATGCGGATTTTTCGTCGCGCCGTAGAAATCATTGGTGCTGAACCAGCGATAGGAAAAAGCCGGCGTGTTGGTCCGCCCGATGACGATGGCGTCCTTTTCTCGCATATGCGCAAGAAAGGGGCTGTCCTGTGTGGCGATCACATCACTGTAAATCCGGCAGGAGTTGGTGCTGGCATAGCCCGTCTGGTCCGACAGCACCTTGATGGTGACCGGTACGCCGGCAAGCGCCCCCACCGGCGCGCCCGATGCGACACGGGCGTCCAGCGCCTCGGCCTCGGCCAGCGCATCCTTGGCGCAATCCTGAATGATGGCGTTGACCTTCGGGTTCGCCTTCTGCACCCGGTCGAGGGTCGCTGTGACTACGTCCACGGCCTTGAGATCACCGGAGCGGATCCGCGCCGCGATCTCGCGGGCGGAGAGGGAATTGAAATCGGTCATGCGGTTTCCTTGCAAGATGTCATGCGCTGGCGCACGTTTTCGACCACGGCCTCGGGCGCGGGAATGCAGGCGACATGGGGCGTCACGAGAATGCTGTCATGGGTCCAGAACGGGTGATCTTCGGGCAGCGGTTCGACCTCGAACACATCGACCGAGGCCCCCGATAGCTGACCGGAATTGATGGCCTCGACCAGCGCGTTCTCGTCCACCTGACCGCCGCGTCCGACGTGGATCAGCGCCGCGCCCCGGGGCAGCTTCGCAAGGAAGGACGCGTCGATCAGCCCGCGCGTGGCGTTGGTCAGCGGCAGCACGTTTATGAGGATATCGGTCTGGCCGAGGAAATCGTCGAGCTGGCCCTCGGTGAAATGGGTCACACCCGGCTCGGCCTCCGGCATCCGCCGCGAATAGCCCGAAACCGGGTAGCCCAGCGCCACCAGTCCCTTTGCCACCGCACGGCCCATCAGGCCGAAGCCCAGCACGCCGATGCGCCTTGCGGTCGGCGACAGCCCGGTGATCTTGCGCTCGAAGAGCGCCCGGGGCTGGTTTGCATGCACCTGCGCCATTTCGCGGTGGTGCCACAGCACGTGGAAGGCACAGAACCCCGCCATCTGCAGCGCCTGGTCCGGGTCTTCGAGGCGGTAGACCGGCAGCGCATCGGGCCGCGACGGGCAGGCGTCGATGGCATCCTGCCCCGCACCTACGCTGAACACCGCCTCAAGCCCGGGATAGGGCTCGAAGGCATCGTCCGCCGGCACGAAAGAGAGCATGAAACGCACGTCCTCCGGGCGGTCGATGTCTTCGGGTCGGCGCAGATCGAGACCGGGCGCGCGCTCTTCGAAAAGCGGGATGAAGGTTTCCGCCAGGTTCAGGTCGCTGCAGGTAACAACACCCAGAATGCGGTTCATGCGGTGGCTTTCCGTTGGTCCCAATCCGCGCCCGGCACAGCCGCGAGGAGCTGTTTCGTATAGTCCTGCTGCGGGTTGAGGAAGATGTCATGCACCGGGCCGATCTCCACCAGCTTGCCGCGCTGCATGACCGCGATCCTGTCGCACAATTGGGCTGCAACGCGCAAATCATGGGTGATGAACAGGATCGACAGCCCCATCCGTTCGCGCAGGTCGCGCAGCAGGTCGAGCACCTGCGCCTGGATCGACACGTCCAGCGCCGAGACCGCCTCGTCGGCGATGATCAGCTCGGGATCCATGGCGAGAGCGCGGGCGATGCCGATGCGCTGGCGCTGGCCGCCCGAGAATTCGTGCGGAAAGCGGCTCGCCGCATCGGCGCCAAGGCCGACGATCTCCAGCAGCTCCTTCGCCCGGGCCTCGGCCTCTTTGCGCTGAATGCCACGGGCGATCGGCCCATCAGTGATGGCGCCGAGGATGCGCTGGCGCGGGTTGAGCGAGGCATAGGGATCCTGGAAGATCATCTGCACCTTGTGGCGCTGGGTGCGCAGCTCTTCCTCGGGCAGCGCCGCGAGGTCGACGCCGCCGACCAGCACCTGCCCGCCGTTTGGCGTCACCAGCCGCACCGCGGTGCGGCCCAGCGTCGACTTGCCCGAACCGCTTTCACCAACCAGCCCCAGCACCTCGCCCCGCGCCACGGTGAGCGAGACGTCGTCCACCGCCCGCACCTCGCGCGCCTCGCGGAACAAGCCGCCGCCGGTGCGGTAGATCTTGCGCAGCCCCTTGATCTCGAGCGCGGGGGTCTCTGACAGCACGCGTTGCTCCGGCAGGGTTCCGGTCGGGATCGCGTCGAGCAGGCGCTTGGTGTAGTCATGCTGCGGATTTTCCAGCACCTCGAGGGCGGAACCGCGTTCAACCACCTGCCCCATGCGCATGACAATGACCTCGTCGGCGATCTCGGCCACCACGCCGAAATCATGGGTGATGAACATCACCGCCATGCCGCGCCGTTCGCGCAGGTCAAGGATCAGCTTGAGAATTTGCGCCTGCGTTGTCACGTCGAGTGCCGTCGTCGGCTCGTCCGCGATCAGCAGCTTGGGCTCCAGCGCCAGCGCCATGGCGATCATCGCCCGCTGTCGCTGTCCACCGGAGAGCTGGAAGGGATAAGCGCGGATGATCTTCTCCGGGTCTGGCAGCTGCACCTCACGGATCAGGCCGAGCGCCTTCTCGCGCCGTTCTCCTTGGGTGTAGCGGTCATGCGCGGCAAAGACCTCGGCGATCTGGTCGCCGATGCGCATCAAGGGGTTGAGCGCGGTCATCGGTTCCTGAAAGATCATCGCGATCTCGGCCCCCCGCAGGGTCATCTTCTCCGCGTCCGGCAGGCGAAGCACGTCGCGCCCCTCAAACATGGCGTGCCCCGCCTTGACGGTGACGCCTCGTGGCAAAAGCCCCATCAGCGCATTGGCCGTCATGGACTTGCCGGACCCGCTCTCGCCCACGACGCAGAGGATCTGTCCCTTGTCGATGGTCATGCTGACATCCTCGACCGCGAAGGGCCGGTCGGCCCCCTCGGGCAGGCCGATGGTCAGGTGTTCGATGGCAAGCGTACTCATGCGCGGCCCTTTCTTCTCGACAGGTGCGGGTTGAGCGCGTCGTTAAGCCCCTCCCCTATGAGGTTCAGCGCCAGGACGGTGATGATGATGGCGATGCCGGGAAAGAAGCTGAGCCACCAGCTGGAGCGGATGACGGTGCGCGCAGCGCCGATCATGTAGCCCCAGCTCATGGCGTTGGGATCGCCAAGGCCGAGGAAGCTGAGCGAGCTCTCCAGAAGGATCGCCGTGGCAACCATCAGCGAGGCCATGACGATGATCGGCGAGACGGTGTTGGGCAGCACCTGCTGCACCAGGATCCGGCGCTTGGTGAGCCCGGCCAGCGTGGCGGCGTCGACGAATTCACGCTTGCGCACCGACATGACCTCGGCCCGCACAAGCCGCGCCACCGGTGGCCAGCTGACGATGGCGATGGCCAGCGTGATCGAAGACAGCGTCGGCTCGAAGATCGCCACCAGCACGATGGCGAGGGCAAAGTTGGGGATAGTCTGGAAAAACTCGGTGAAGCGCATCGCGCCTTCGTCCACGAGGCCGCCATAGAACCCGGCCAGCGCGCCGAGCGGCACACCGATCAGCAGCGCCACCAGCGTCGAGACAAGCCCCACCAGCAGCGACACCCGCGCGCCGTATGCCAGCTGTGCAGCCACATCGCGGCCGAGCGTGTCGGTGCCCAGCGGCAGACCGTCCGTGCTGAACGGGGCAAGGAAAGGGCGCTGGACCATCTGCCACGGATCATGTGCAAAGATCAGCGGGGCAAAGACGGCAATCGCGATGACGGCGATCAGCAGGACGACACCCACCATGGCGCCGATATTGGTGCGGAAACGGGTCCAAAAACTCATGCGCGGGCTCCAATGCGGGGGTCCACGAGGCGGTAGACGATGTCGGTGACAATGTTGAACAAGATGACCATCGCGGCCGATACGAGAAAAACCCCGAGGATGGTGTTGTAATCACGTGCGGCGAGGCTCTCGAACATCAGCCGTCCGATGCCGGGCCAGGCAAAGACCGTCTCGGTCAGCACCGCACCGCCGATCAGTTGGCCTGCCTGCAGGCCGGCGAGCGTCACCACCGGCAGGATGGCGTTGCGCAGGATATGGCGGCGGCGAATGACCTTGTCCGACAGGCCCTTGGCCCGTGCGGTCTTGACGAAATCGGCGGTGGAGACCTCGAGCATCGAAGCCCTGGTCATGCGCATGTAGACCGCCATGAAAAACAGGCCAAGGGTCAGCGCCGGCAGCACGAGGTGCTTGGCGATATCGATCACCCGAGCCCATCCGGTGTAGTCCGCGCCGACGGTCTCGTATCCGAAACCGGGCAGCCAGCCCAGCCAGACCGAGAACACCAGAACCGCCATCAGCGCCGCCCAGTAGAGGGGCGTCGCGTAGAACAGCAGCGCAAAGGTGGTAAGAAGGCTGTCCTGTGGTTTGCCCACGCGGGCCGCGGCGGCCACACCCAGGGCGATGCCGCAGACCAGCGAGATGACAAAGGCGGTGAGCGTCAGCAACAGCGTCGCGGGCAGCCGGTCCGCGATCAGGTCGATGACCGGCGCCCCCTGCCGGAAACTGTAGCCGAGGTCGAGCGTGGCTACCCCCGAGACATATTTCCACAACTGCACGCCAAAGGGCTGGTCGAGCCCGAAGCGTTCGCGCAGCTGCGCGATCATCTGCTCGTCTGCGGCGCCCGCTTCGCCCGCAAGCACCACGGCAGGATCACCGGGGGCCGCGTGCAGCAGGCAGAAATTCAACACCGCGATGGCAAGCAGGGTCAACGCGGCCTTGGCCAGGCGCGTGAGGATGATGGCAAGAACGGACATGCCGATTCGCTCCCTCTTCTTGGGACAGGATTTCCGGAGGCGCCCCGCCGAAACGGAGCGCCAGGAAACTTTCAGCAGGAAAGTTTCTTTCCGGTGGAGAGGGTTACTCTTCGATCCACGCGTTGCGCGGGCCGTCGTTCACACCGATGCCGGTGGTCACGAGATCCTTCACATTGCAGCGGTAGATGGTCGGGAACTCCAGCTCGAGCATCCAGGCTACCGGCACATCGTCGACGATTTCCTTCTGGATCTCGTCATAGGCGGCCTGCCGGGCCTCCGGGTCGGTCATGGTCGCAGCGGCGAACCATTTCTCGTCCAGCGCGGCATTGTCGTAGCCCTCGACATTGTTCCAGGGGCTGCCCTTCTTGATGCGGTCGGCGGTGTAGTTCCGCGACACCCCAAGGGCTGGATCGCCGTACTGGTAGAGATAGGTGAAGGCCATGTCATAGTCCCACTGGGACGTCTTCTCGTTCCAGCCGGCCACGTCTGCGCTGTCGATCTCCACCTCAATACCAACCTCGGAGAGGTTCTGGCGCACGGCTTCCGCCCAGCGTTGCCAGGTTTCGCCATAGGGCAGCGGCAGGATGCGCACCGGCTCTCCGTCATACCCCATTTCCTCAAGCAGCGCCCTCGCCTTATCCGGGTCATGGTTGTAGATGGTCACGTCATCCGAGTAGAAGTTGGTCCTTGACGACACCGGCCCGGTGGGCACCGTGCCGAGACCATTCCACACCACGTCCCGCATGAACTCGCGGTCCATCGCGTACATCACCGCCTGACGGAAGCGCACGTCCGAAGTCGGGCCTTCGCGGTTGTTCAGCCACATCCAGGCGTGAGGGGCAAAGAACTCCCAGCCTTTGGTTGTGGAGCAGACGCCCTCCATCTCGGTGAGGCGCGGGATGTCCCAGTTCTCGACCGAGCCGCCGGGCAGCACGTCGACTTCGCCCGTCTCGAAGGCCACCGCACGGGAGGCTGCGTCGGGGATCACCCGATAATAGACCTCGTCAAGATAGGGCAGACCGTCGACATAGTAATCCTCGTTCTTCACGAGGTGGATATAGCTGCCCTTGGCCCATTCCTCGAACTTGAAGGGACCAGTGCCGATGGGCGTGTTGTTCGCCTCGTTGGTGGCGAAATCGGTGCCCTCATAGATGTGCTGGGGGATCATCGGCATGGTCGCCGCCTCGAAGACCGAGATGAACGGGCCGAAGGGTTCCTTGAGCTGGAAGACCACCGTCAGCGGGTCGGGCGCGGTCACGCTCTCGACATAGGCCAACGAGGCACGCAGGCGAGCGTGGGTTTCGGGCAGGAAGGTCCCGGCAGAGAAGACCACATCATCGGCGGTGAAATCCTCGCCATCGTGCCATTTCACGCCCTCGTGCAGCTTGAACGTATAGGTCAGCCCGTCTTCCGAGATCTCCCAGCTTTTCGCCAGTCCCGGCATCGGCTGCAGATCGGTGTCGTAACGCAGCAGACCCTCGTAGATGTCGCCCGCGACAAGCTGCGTCGGGCCATTCTGAACGAGGCCGAGCATCAGCCCCGGCGGTTCGGGTTGGACCACGATGTCGAGCCGTCCACCCTCCTGCTGCGCAGCGAGCGGCGCGGCGAGGGCGGCGGCGATGAGGAAGGTCGGCGCTTTGAGATATTTCATGAGCTTTCCCTGTTTTCCGTATTTTCGGATGACCACGGCCCGTCTTGGTGCAGGCTCGCGGAAAGCCCCGGCCACATGCCGGGGACCGTTTTACCCGGCCCAGCCGGGTATCTGCTTGTCGAGCTGGCGCAGCATGGCGTCCCATTCCGGGTCGCTGCCGCCCTGCTCTTCTATCTTGTCATATGCGCGGGCGTATTGCCCCGCCGTATGCGCTGCCACATCATCAGGCAGCACCACCGGCGTCAGCCCCATGCCGAGCGCGGCAACCTGCGCCTTGCAAGATCGTTCGAGGTTCAGCGCGTATTTAACCGCTTCGGCTACCGACCGGCCGAGCAGCAGCGTGCCGTGGTTGCGCAGCAGCATCACCTGCTTGTTGCCAAGATCGGAGACGATACGCTCGCGCTCTTCGAGGTTCAGCGCGATGCCCTCGTAATCATGAAAGGCAATCTGGCCAAAGAACTGCGCCGACCATTGGTTGAGCGGCAGCAGCCCCTCCTGAACCGAAGACACGGCAACCCCTGCCACTGTATGGGTGTGCAACACGCAAACCGCGTCGTGCCGGGCCATGTGCACCGCCGAGTGAATGGTAAAGCCCGCCGCGTTGACACCGGCACCGTAGGGATCGTCGATCACCGCACCGGTCTCGTCGATGGTCACGAGATTGCCGGGCGTCACCTCGTCAAAGCGCAGCCCGTAGGGATTGAGCAGGAACCGCTTCTCGCCGTCCGGCCCGTCGGGAATCCGCGCGGAGATATGGGTATAGATCCCGTCGTCCATCCCATGCAGCGCAATCAGACGATAGGCCGCGGCAAGGTCGCGGCGCAGGTCATTGGTGCTGGTGGTCATCCCGTCCGGCATCTGAGAGTCTGATTCAAAACTTTTCGAGTGAATTCATTGTCTTGCGAGCATCCGCGTGACGCGGCGGATGTGTGCGATTGTGACCCAAGCTGCCGCGCTGGCGATGGATTTTTCCCAATCCTTCG